>JAFXBH010000245.1 GCA_017521875.1 Oscillospiraceae bacterium | reverse complement strand
TGCCCTTTACAGATTTGTTGCTGCCTATGGTAGCCACTTTTGCCGCTGCCGGCCTGTTTGTAGGCGTTGTTGGCAGTTGGACCTCTATTCGCAAATTCCTGAATGTGTAAAACATTCTTTTCCGCAACCCCGAGAAAAAGGAGTATTCAATGAAGAACAAGAAATTATGGATCAGTCTTTTGGCTGGTCTGATGGCAGCACTGATCGTATTTGGCATCATTGCCGGCTCACTGCAAACCTATGTAGGCGCAGCCAAGTCTTCGGCAGAGATTCAGCAGGAGATCAACCAGATGAAGGAGCAACTGAAGCAGAATCAGTCTCAGGTTTCAGCGCTCCGCGGTCAGGTCAATGCCAATATGGATAAAATGGAAGATATCGTGGAGAATAAGAACCTGATTGATCAGGAGATATTCCTGCTCCACGAACAGGTGCAGAACCTTACCAAGCAAATCAATGCTTACAGCGCCCTGATCGCTGACAAGCAGGAGGAACTGGATGAAGCTACTGCCCGTTGGAAAGAATTGAGCGACCAGTATAAAGAACGGATCCGCGCTATGGAAGAAGGCGGTAAACTGTCCTACTGGTCTGTACTGTTCAAGTCCAACAGTTTTTCTGATTTTCTGGATCGCCTGAGTATGATTGAGGAAATCGCGGCTGCTGACCAGCGTCGTCTGGAGGAACTGAATGAAGCAGCCAAGTCCGTGGAATCTGCCAAGGCCGGCCTGGAAGCAGAGAAAATCGCCCTGGAAAGCAGCAGAGCGGAACTGGAGAGCGCTTCCACTGAACTGCAAAAATCCCGCGAAGAAGCAGATAAATTGCTGAAAGAACTGATCGCCACCGGCGAAGAGTACCAAAAACTTCTGGATGAGGCAGAGCGGAAAGAAAGCCAGACTGCCGGCCAGATTGATAAGTTGGAATATGCTTACGACGCCGCCAAGGAACGGGAGTATCAGGAATGGCTGGCCACCCAAAAACCCAGCAGCGGCAGTTCTTCCAATACAGTAGACGGCGTTACCTGGGTTTTGCCTATCCGGTATACCCATTTCTCCAGTCCCTTCGGCTATCGGATTCACCCGATTTACGGCGACTGGCGTTTCCACTACGGCGTGGACCTGTCTGCCCCCCAGGGAACACCTATTGTAGCCAGCCGTGGCGGTCAGGTTACATATGCTACCTATGACAGCAGTTCCGGCTACTATGTGTCTATCAATCATTTGGACGGTTTTGTGACCAAGTACCTGCATATGACCCACTACATTGTCTCCCCCGGTCAGTATGTGGCAGCCGGCCAGGTAATTGGTTATTGCGGTTCTACCGGCGCATCTACCGGTCCCCATTTGCACTTCAGCGTGTACTATAACGGTACGGCTGTGAACCCTGCCAAGTATATCAACATCTGATATTCCGGACAAAATCGGAAATATCTTTGAGGAGAAAATTTATGGATCTGAAACCCGTTTGGAATAAGATTCGTTCTGCCTGGCAGAAGATTATTCCGGATTGGAAATATGAAAAATCTGACGATCAGCCGACCCAATTTTCCTGGAAGCGTATTCTCTATAAGAGTGTGCCCTATGTGCTGGTGGTGGTGTTTGCATCTATCACATTTTTGACGGCCTTGGGGGTGAAGAGCACCAATGTGGAGCATATCACCATTAAGAATACAATGGCTGAACTGGAGGCAGGAAAGCAGAATTTGGCCGCCAACCGTAAGGAGTTGGAGGAGACTCTGAACGAAACAAAGAGCCTGCTTGCGCAGTTGCAGCTGATGAATGCGGATATGGAGACCCTTCTGGAGCAGGCCAAGGAGCAGGATGCCGATATGGCAGCCCGGATTGAGGCCTTTATGTCTGCCTATGCCGATGCCGAGGAACAGAATCAGCAAAGATGGATTGTACCTCTGCAGTATACGGTTTGTACCAGCCCCTTTGGTGATAGAGAGCACCCTGTTCCGGGAGAAATAGCGACATATCATCACGGTGTGGATTTGGCAGCACCTCAGGGTACACCTGTGGTTGCCAGTCGCAGTGGTACAGTAACGGTTGCAACCTATGAGGAGCATTCCGGCAACTATGTGATCGTTGACCACTTGGATGGTTATACCTCCCGGTATCTGCACCTGCAGAAGTTTATTGTCTCTGAAGGTCAGTTTGTAATGGCAGGTCAGATCATTGGCTATTGTGGTTCTACCGGCGTGTCTACCGGCCCTCATTTGCACTTTGGTATTTACCACAACGGCAAGGCTGTTGATCCTGCCGATTATATCAGTATGTAAAGATGTCCCACAGCCTAAAATAGGCTGTGGGCAATTTCCTTAAATAAAGGCATTGAAAATGATGAGGTGAAATCATGAGATCGTGGCAAAAAATCATCTGGAGAAGCCTGTCCTATATTCTGGTGGCGGCGCTGGCATCGGCCATTACCCTTGCTTTATGGGGTGGAAGAAACACCAAGTTAAAAGAATTGGAGCAGGTGCTGAACCAATATTTCATAGGGGAAGTGGATGCGCAGATTATGGAAGATGCTGCCGCAGAGGCAATGGTAGATTCCCTGGGCGACCGCTGGAGTTACTATATACCTGCAGACGAATATGAAGACTACCGGGAGAATAAGAATAACGCTTATGTAGGCGTGGGACTTACTGTCAGAGAGCGGGAAGACGGCGCAGGTTTGGATATCCTGGAGGTAACCCCGGGGAATTCCGCCCAGGAAGCCGGTGTTTTGCCGGGGGATATCCTGATCCGGGTGGATGACCGGTCAGTTGTGGGAATGGATACAGATGCAGTCAAAGACCTGATCCGGGGAGAAAAGGGCACGAAAGTAGACATCGTGGTGCTGCGCTCCGGAGAAGAGAAAAAGTTCACCTTGGAACGCCGG
>JAFXBH010000244.1 GCA_017521875.1 Oscillospiraceae bacterium | reverse complement strand
TATCCCTTCGTTTCGTTGGGTCGCATATGCAGTCTTTTCATTCCATATTCACCTCCTTCAGCAATGCTTTTCTGTTATCGGCAAAGAATCGCTCCCGAACATCCTTTTCGGTGTAGAGGTACACTTTCTTCTCTCCGGGCGATACAACGGTGTGGAGGAACGCCAGGTCATCCCGCAGCACACATTCCGCCACATCTACCGCATAACGGTTGTCAAATGCAAATAGTTGGGACATTTGCAGTACCGCAAAGGCGCATACCTTTTCCATACCAAGTGTTCTGGCCCGGCGGAAGATGAAATCAACATCCTCTTTCGACGCGTTATGCAAAAGCATATAGATGTCGCAGTATTTGTAGAGCGTCATATCTCTCATCATCTCCACCCAAGGCAGCGTGGTCGCCTCCTTATAAAGATGGGCGCACAGGTGGATAAAGAAATCGTCCAGCCGCAACGTGCGAACATGGAAATCCGATTCCTCTGCTACAATCGTATTGTGCAGCATATCCTCCAGCAGATCTGTGTCTCCCGGTTTGTAATCCAGTGAGAAGTTGATATCCACCTCCAGAAACTGCATTCCGGGAAGGTTTACCTCTTTCACATAGGGAATCGTTTCTCCCCGCATCATCTTGGATGCAATGATCTCTCTCCGGGATGCCGGTTCAAATTTGCCGCCACGGACATTTCCCTGCCGAAAACCACCCCCTAAAAGCGCGTTTCCGATTTCGGTAACATCCTTGGGATGAACCAGCAAATCGATGTCGTTGGATGTTCGGTATCCTTCCGGATACTGCTTGCACAGACAGGCGCCCTTAAGCATTGCATAAGGACTTGTGCAACAAGACAATATATTTCCAAGGTGCTTAACACACCAGAAAAAACTCTTGTTTTTCTCTTGGTTTTGCAGATATGCCCCCTGTAAGGAATTTCTAAACTCCCTGTTTACTTTTCCCAAAAGGCCATGTTTGCTTAATGTGCCATAGGCAACTGCCTGCATACGGTTAAAAAACAATTGTCCCAACACAGCCGGTGTGGCAGCATCCAGGAGTCCTTCATCGAATGTTTCTGCCTGATAACTGCACAGGCTTTTCAATAATTCTTTTTCTTTTTGGTTCATTTTTCATTTCCTTTCTTCGTTTTTGGTCTTGTATATAGCGAGATAATCCGGCTCAGCGTAGCAAGTTCCTCCTGAGTCAAATTACAAACCGATTGTTTCTCTGCAAAGGTTAGTAGTTTCTGTAATACAGCCAGTTCCTGACTTGTCATGTACATTCTGCTCATATAAAAATTATCCATTACATACACGCCCCCATCATATCTGCCACATAGCGTATAGATGGGCTCTGTCGTACTAAGCATCTCGATATCCCGCTGAATTGTTCTTGTGGAAACGCCGAGCGCTTCTGCTAATTTAGAAGCTTTCTCGTGTCTTCGGCGGCATAAGATACGCATAATTTCTGCTCTGCGCTCGGCTGGTTTCACCCTGTTCACCTCCTTTCCTGTTCGCAATATACCGCCTAACCCTGACAACTTCTGTCATAGTTAAAAATAAAAACCCAGTGTACCGATGTGTAGTGTACATCGTTACACTGGGTTAATGGGATTTAAATACTGTTCCTATAAACAAAACAATTGTTTTTTTCTGTTATGCGCAAATGTTGGGCCACGTCCTGTCATATCTCCTTGCATTCTAACAAATATTAGTATACAATAAAAATAGTCATTTTTTATGGAATTTAGAGTTTTTCTGTAGGAAAGAGGAGGAATCCGAGTATGTTAGTAGCAATTTGTGATGATGAAAAGTTTTTCTTAGAGGAATTGCGCAATATCTTATTTGCTTATAAAGCAGAACGCCGCTTGCATCTGGATGTGTATCTTTATGAGAGTGGCGAAGCACTGCTGGCTGACCGCAAAAACTTCGATATGGTATTTCTGGACTATCAGATGCCAGGCTTGGACGGTATGGAGGTAGCCCGGCGGTTGCGGGAGCGGAA
Organism: Oscillospiraceae bacterium; assembly: GCA_017521875.1. Lineage (GTDB taxonomy): Bacteria > Bacillota > Clostridia > Oscillospirales > Oscillospiraceae > Faecousia. The sequence goes on along the minus strand of JAFXBH010000244.1, from coordinate 1,999 downwards.
TCTCACCTGCAGCATTGTATTTATCACAGCCTACCCAGAATTTGTCTTTGAATCCTTTGAAGTGCAGCCCTACCGATTCTTATGCAAACCCATCTCACCGGAACTGATCTCCGACCTGATGACCGGCTACATTCGCAAGCAAAAGTTACTGGCGCCTATAACCGTGCTGACCTATGACGGGCAGGTAGTGATTCCCTCCAAGGACATCCTGTATGTGGAAGGCGACGGCAAATACTGCATTATCCGCACAAAAGACGAAACCTACCACAGTTCCAAAACCTTGGCGCAAGTCCATGCGTTGCTACCCCAGCACTGCTTTTACCGCAGTCATAAGTCCTATGTGGTGAATCTGTATGGCGTCAGCAGTTTTGACGGTGCTATTGCCAAACTGACCAATCAGGAAGTTGTGCGGATCGGCCGCAGTAAAATCCCGGAATTTAAGCGGGTATATCGGCAATTTGTAAAGGATTTCTATGTAAAACTCTAACTGCATACAGTAGGCCCGGCAGAAGTTTTCTGCCGGGCTTTTCTTGCGCTGTTTTCCCCACGCCATTGTTTGCCGCAGGAATACTCCATACCCCCTTGACCGATAAAAAAACCATCAAACAGAATTAAACTGATCACAGCAAGACCAGTCTCCTGTTAGAATTCTGCCGGATTCTGACGAGAAAGGAGACTATTATGCAAAAACTGAATACAAAGATCGGCCATTGCCGTTCTGGCCCAATAGAGCAGGGCAATCCGCAAAATGCCTTCCAAACATAGCGCAGATCTTCGTCCCAGTGGCTTGTACCTCCGAAAGGTTAGTGAAGCCGTATCTTACCGCATTCCCATGCCGGTAGTGCAAATCAATTTGTATCGGGATTGCGGTTACCCCGTGTGTCCCCGATGCCACTGCAGTTTTGAACGGGAGTACGCCAATTTCTGCGACCGGTGCGGACAACGGTTGTCTTGGAACTTGTTCCGGTTTGCAAAGCCATACAAATGTGGCAAGAAATGAAATGACCCGCTGCGGTAAAACGCAGCGGGTTATTTTCATATAGCGGCAGCGGGTTTGGCGGCAGGCATAAGACACAGATCAATATGGATCGTAAAGGAATCCTCTGTGGCAGAGAGTTGGATATCCCCGTCGTACTTTTTCACAATAGAGTGCAGGGAATACAGACCGAAGCCATGGAGAGTTTTGTTTTCCTTTGTGGTTACGATGTGATTGTTATTGATCTGCACTCGCTCTGCGATAGGATTCGTAACGGTCAAAAAGAGGAAACCGCTGCTGCAATCGCAGGCAATAGAGACCGTTTTGCTTTCCCCTATGGGCATTTTCTTGCAGGCATCCAATGCGTTATCCAAGGAATTGCCCAAAAGCACGCACAGATCTGTGGGAGACAGGGTCTCGGGAGGAATCACGCTCCGGAACACAATATGCGTGTTGTGTCCGACGGCTTTTTCCTGCTTATCTGTCAGCAGAGCATCTGCAATGCCGTTTCCTGTATCAAATTTGGGATGCAAGCCGGGTGGGTTTTCCAAAGAATGACCGCATTGGCGCAGTAATGCCATGGCCTCATCATATTTTCCCTGTGTGAAAAGTGTCTCAATGGCGATCTGTATGTTCTTGAAATCGTGGCGGAATTTCCTGACCTCGTAATTGGCCTCTGCCAGATTTTTGTAGTGTTCCGCTTGGGCGTGAATCTGCTGTTCATAATCCATCGTCAGGGTTTTCAGCCGGGTGTTGGAATTGGAGATGACAAAGATTATGGGCACAATTACACAGATAAGCATTAAAAGAAAAGATGTTGTCGATTGAATCCAACGATTCCATATGTCAGGAAAATCTCCATACTGAAAAAACGAAACAATTGCTGAAACTGTACCAGCGAGTGCAAGCAACAGTGATGAGATAACCATTATATATTTGGGTGTCCATTCTAGTATTTCTCGCACCCTATACTGCATTCTCGAAAGGCAAATGGCTATACATACTACTGAAGTGAAAGTGTTC
>JAFXBH010000243.1 GCA_017521875.1 Oscillospiraceae bacterium | reverse complement strand
TCTGTAACCTCCGGTTCTTCAGGCTCCACAGGGGGCTCTTGTGTTGCTACTGTTTCATTCATCCAGTCAGCAATATAGGGAGTCAAAATATCATAACCGGCTGCATTGGGATGGACATTATCCGGCAGGTAAACAGTAGTACCAACCTTCAATGCTGCGGTCAGTTCCTCGTTGTTGTACAAATCAAGATAAGGTACGCTCCACTTGTTGCAAACCTCCTTGGCCATTTCCACATAGGCAGACATATCGCTCAAACCGTTATCCAGACTGCTGCTGAAACGGAAATTGATGATATAGCCAGGCTTTGCATTGGGGAAGTATTGTCTTGCGTAGTAGAACAGTTCTTCCAGAGCACCGGCATAGGTAGACACATCGTAATCTGCCACATTAAAGGATTCGCTTAATGCACCTACAGCAATCTCATCCCAAGCATCGTTGGTGGGGCCGTGCATAATGACATAGTCAAAGCTGCCTGTTTTGTTTGCCTCGATCTGGTCGATCATACGGTAAATGCGTGTGGTAGAAACAGAAGCGCCGGATACAGAGGCGTTGATATAGTCCATTTCGTACTTTTCGCCAATACGGGCTGCCCAAGCGCGCTGGTCGCTACCCCAGCTGATGGAATCACCGGTAAACAGGACGGATTTTCCGTAAATATTGGTTCCGGAAACATCTTTCTCTTCTTCGCCGGACTCTGTATGGATGGAGAAATCACCGTAGCCGGAGATCAGATCCTGACAACTGCTGTTCTTCAGGGTAATATTATCAATGTAGATATCTGCAGGACCCCAGCCGTTGCCATGGAGCACAATGCTGTTTGTATTGGCGGTGAAGGTCTTCTCCAGATAAGTCCATTCTGCAGGGACGGTAGAGGCAGCAACCTCACCGCAATATTCGGGATTGCCAATGATGGCAGGGTCACCGTTGCCATACAGACCCAAAACGCGGTTACTGGTGGCGGTACCCTTGACCCACATACCAATGGTATACTGCTCACCGGAAACCATACCGGCATTGATTACAACTGCAGTATTTTGGGAAATGACCATATGTAGAGAACCTGCATCCTTATAGCCATCTGCTACGACTTCACAATAATAAGTGTCTGTCCAGGCGTTGAAGCCATAGGCAGGATCAAATTCGCCGGTAGGCGCAAAGGGAACCCATTCGTCGCCGGGAGCACTGCCCCAACCGTTACCAATCTTGGTGGTATCCAGCATCACAGGATACTGTCCGGTTACTGCGCTGCTGGTGGTCACAGTTTTTGTGGTATAGAAGTTACCTGCGCCGCTGAGTACATCCACACCGCTGCTGTTGATCACCTGGATGTTGTCGATGTAGGCATCGGTTGCCCAGTTGTACTTACTGAACCAGAAGATCAGATAGAAGAAATCGCTGGGGACAGCAACATCATAGGAGATCTCTGTCCAGTCTGCCACTTCAGTAGTTCCCAAAATGGTGGAGACATTGCTTACCAAAGGCTCAGTGCCGTAAGGATAAATCTTAAACGGCTGATTCTGATATCCAACGTCGCCCTTGATATGAAACTTTACAGTATAGGTACCTGCCGCCTGACCGCCCAGGAACATACCCAGGGACATATCGTTGTTTGCCACATTATCCTGGTACACATGAAGTGAGCCGGCATCCTTGCAGCCGTCTTCAACGACCTCAATGTAGTTGGCGACGCCCTCATCCGTAACGAATGTGGAGCCATTGTTGTACCAAGCACCCACGGTGCTATTATCTCCGGGAATGATGGAAACAGGCGTTTCCT
>JAFXBH010000242.1 GCA_017521875.1 Oscillospiraceae bacterium | reverse complement strand
TCGCCCGCCTGACAAAAGGCTTTGGGACAGATGCGAAGAAGTTCCGCTATGGGGTGTTGGGATTTGGCGCAGCGCTCCTGGGTATTTTGGTGCCGTTGGCGCTGGAAAAACACCTTTCTGCCATTATGCTGATGGGACTTGTTGCGGTGGTGATGATGTTTGTCGCCGGAACACATCCCAAGTGGCTTCTTGCCGGCGCCGCTGCTGCGCTGGCGTTTGTGGTGGTGTATGTGAGCATTATGGGTTATGCCGGCGACCGGATCACAGCCTGGTTGCATCCGGAACAAGACCCTGGGGATACGGGCTATCAGATATTGCAATCCCTCTATGCCATCGGTTCCGGTGGCTTGTTTGGACTTGGATTGGGGAAGAGCAGGCAAAAATATCTTTACTTGCCTTTCCAGTACAACGATTATATTTTCGCCATTATTTGTGAAGAATTGGGACTGATCGGCGCGGTTTTGATCATTGCGCTGTTTGCCTTGCTGATCCTGAGAGGATATTGGATCGCATTGCGAGCGCCGGACCGGTTTTCTACAGTACTTTGCGCCGGACTTATCACATTGATTGCGGTGCAAACTCTTTTGAACCTTTGTGTTGTTACAAATTTACTGCCTTCCACAGGCATTGCATTGCCTTTCTTTTCCTATGGCGGCACAGCACTTGCTGTGAACCTGGGGGAGATGGGCGTTGTGCTGAGTATCTCCCGCGCACGGGAAGGTCATGCACTACAGGAGGATGTATTATGAATTTGATTTTTACCTGCGGCGGAACAGCCGGTCATATCAACCCGGCGATCGCTGTAGCGAATATATGCAAAGAACGTTATCCCGACGCAAACATTCTGTTCATCGGCGGTAACGATAATATGGAGGAAGAACTGGTACCGAAAGCGGGTTATCGGTTGATCACATTTCCTGCCATGGGTATGGCGCGTGGCAAATCGTTAAAGGCGATCAAGCGGAATGTAAATGCCGTAAAGTGCGTCCTCACGGCGATAAAAGGATGTAAAAAGATCATCCGGGAGTTTAAGCCTGATGTGGTGATCGGTACCGGCGGTTACGCCAGTTTCCCGGCACTGATGGCAGCCAGTATGATGAAGATTCCCACTTGCGTCCACGAATCCAACGCGATGCCCGGTCTAACCACACGGTTGATCGCGGATAAAGTCGACCGGGTGTTAACTTGTTTTCCGGAAAGCGCAAAATACTACCGCCATCCGGAGCGGGTGGAAGTGGTAGGAATGCCGGTGCGCAAGGAATTTATTTTCACCAAAAAAGAGGATGCCCGCAAAGAACTGAACCTGGATGAAAGACCGGTTATCGTTTCTGCATTCGGAAGTCAGGGCGCCAAAGCCATGAACGAAGCCATTGCAGAAATTTTCCGTATGGAAAAGAATGCAGATTATCCCTATCAGCACATACACGCTGTTGGCAGTTATGGCTGGCCTTGGATGCCGGACCATGTTCGCGCCAAAGGCGTTGACTTGACAGAGAAAAAAGGTATTACAATGAAAGAATACCTTTACAATATGCCAACGGTTATGGCAGCGGCAGATGTGATCATCAGCCGCGCAGGCGCATCCAGTTGCAATGAAATTGCGGCATCCGGAACGCCTTGTATTTTGATCCCGTCACCCAATGTGACCGACAACCATCAAGAGAAAAACGCCCGGGCGCTGGCTGACCAGGGCGGCGCGATATTGCTGTTGGAATCTGATTGCACACCGGAAACCCTGTGGTCGCAGATCAACAGCCTTTTGGCAGATGATGCCCGTCAGGAGCAAATGCGCAAGGCATTAC
>JAFXBH010000241.1 GCA_017521875.1 Oscillospiraceae bacterium | reverse complement strand
GTAGATCGCAAATTTTCTGCCAATCCGCTTTGCCGGGGACTGCCAAATTTGGTAGGGAAATCGCTCCGCATGACAGCGATTGGTTGAATGGTAATATCCATATCAGCACCGCACCTTTCTAAAGCAGAAGGAAATGGCAAAGATACAGGCCAGAACAAGGGAGATGGCTGCGCCGGTGGAGGCTCCTAAATAGTAAGATATAGCCAAGCCGGCAATACAGGCAATCAGCGCAAATAAGATGGAAAAGCCGTGATACTGCCTGAGATTTTTAGATATATTGCGGGCGGATGCGCCGGGCAATACCAGCAGTGAGTTGAGGATCAGCAGACCAACCCAGGAGATGGCCAATGTAACAATAACAGCAATGGCGGTGGTAAAAATGGTTTGCGACAGAGCGGGGGAGAATCCCCGGGAAGAAGCCAGTTCCGGGTGGATGGCAGATAGTGTCAGTCGATTGCCAAAGAAAAACCAAAAGACAACCATTGCCAGCAATACTGCGCCCAGCCAGGCTATTTCACCGGGGGTTACAGATAATACATCGCCAATAAGATATCGGTTGTACTTGGTAAAACTATTGCCGCCCAGCGTGGCAATAAAAATGCCCAAGGCCACGGCTGCGCTGGAGAATACACCGATCAGAGTGTCAGCGGCCTGATTGCTGCGGCTGCGCACAAAAGAAAACAGGAGTGCAAATGCGACTGCAAAGATGACCGCCACCCAGGTGGGTGCGCTGATACCGCAAATGCAGCCAATGGCGATGCCGGTAAAAGCAGAATGTCCCAACGCATCAGAGAAGAAACTCATTCGCCCGGTAACGATCATGGTGGATGTCAGACCAAACAGCGGTGCCATCAGTAATACTGCAAGTAACGCATTGCGCATAAAGTTCCACTGTAACATCTCCAAAGAGGTTATTTCGCAGATTTTATACCATATTTCCATTATTGCGTACCCCCTTTGCGGTGGAATACCTGACGGAATTCCTCGGATTCCAGGACATCCGCCGCTGATCCCTGACGGACAATTTGACGGTCCATCAGAACCACCTGATCTGCATAACGGGCCAGCATAGAGAAATCGTGGGTGATCATTAAGATAGAGAGATCGTATGTCTTGCGGATTTCATCCAGCATATCCATTAAGGTTTCCATGCCTTCCACATCTACGCCGGACAAAGGCTCGTCCAGAATCAGTATATTAGGCAGAGGTTCCAAAGCCAGCGCCAGCAACACTCTTTGCAGTTCACCGCCGGAAAGAGCCCCGATCCGCTTGTCAATCAAGTTTTCACTGCGTACCCGTTCCAGACATTCCATAATCTTTTCCCGCATAGCAGCAGATTGCCCCAAAAAGGCAGGGCGGCGGCTCATACAACAGGCAAACAGGTCTGCCACACTGACAGAGTCACCGATATCAAAGGTTGGACTCTGAGGCACATAGCCGATTTTTGCCTTTCGGCTTCTTTGACCGGGTACAGAGAAGGTGACAATGCCTTCATAAGGTTGCTGTCCTAAAATGGTTTTAATCAAGGTGCTTTTACCCGCACCATTTGGGCCAATCAGGGCAACCATCTCACCGCAGTGAATATGCAAATTGATATCTTGTAAGATGGTATCATTGCCAATCTTAACAGACAGATCCTGAATCCGCAGACAACAGGCGTGACCGCAACTGCCGCCGTGTAATCCCATATTCATTCCAATGCCTCCTTCAGGGTATCCACATTGTGACGCATAGCGTCAAAATAGTCATTTCCGGAGATGGCCATATCCAGGGCAAAAACCTGAACCCCTGTTTCATTTGCAACAATTTCCGCAGCAGCCGTGCTACCGTTTTTTTCTGTGAAGATGGCAGGGATGTTTCGTGTTTCCACCAGGTCAATCAATTCAATCAATTCCATAGCAGATGCTTCACTGCCGGATTCTTCTTCGATGGCTTTTATGATCTCCAAACCGAAACTTTCTGCGAAGTAAGAAAATCCGTCATGAAAGGTGATCAGTTCCCGGCAAGATACATTCTGCAGCGCGGTTTCTCCATAGATTTGCAGATCGTCCAGTCGTTTCAAAAGGTCTTGCAGATTGGATTCGAACTGACTTGCGTATTTGGGATAAAGGGAAGAAAGTTCTGCACAAATAGTCATACACATTTGCTTTGCGTTTGCAGTGGACAGCCAAATATGGGGATCGTGATTGTGTTCATGACCTTCGTGTTGATGACCGCAACGGAGGGGAATATCCGCTGACGCGTCGATGATATGGTTTGCGTTTTTTAGGGCGTCTTCTAAAAATTCTTCCAAATCAGCCCCATTCATGACCACCGCATCTGCCTGTTCGATAGCGCGCATTTGGGACACCTGTAATGTGTAGTCGTGGAGACAGGATATATTTTCCGTTACCAGCCGGGATACGGAGATATCCGTGCCTTCGCAAAGTTCGGTGATAAAGGTATAAACAGGAAGGGTGGTAGCGGCAATCTGGCTTGATTTAGGATTGCTGCAGCCGGATAAAATGACTGCAAACAAAATCAGTAGAACGGTTAGTTTTTTCATAATCAGCAACCAACTTGTTTTCATAATTTCCTATTTATATCATACCACATATGTCAAGAAAAAGGAGACTGAAAATTCAGTCTCCAAGAGAAATTATTTATGATTTTCCAGCCACTGTTCCGCTTTTGATTTTCCAAGGCGGGTAATATTCTCTGCGGGATATAAAGAATCCTCACCACCGCATACATATACGAAGTAAAATCCGTCGGGTGTCTGATACAGGGTTTCTTCGTAACCTGCAGGATCACCAAAATAACTGTATGTATACTTTTTGATCAAGGTGGCGTTTTCTGTGTCATATTCTTTCTTACAAATAATCTTTTTCATTATAGAATCCTCCTAAACTGTATTCTCACATATTTTACATTAAATTTATATAAAATCAAGCGAAATTAGTAAATATATAGGTTTTATACATATTTTTATTTAAAAAACAATTATTTACTATACAGAAAAACGACAATATGCTATCATAAAGAACAGAGGTGAACAAAATGCGGGACATTCCGATTTTTGCAACTGAATACGGTGTGGCCAGTCTAGGACTGAAAGAGATACCATATACAGGTGTAGCCTATATTACCATCCGGGATTCGGGCCATTTGGAGGATTTCTTACAGGAATGTATCAGTTTCTGCAAAATGGCAGGCGCGGAGAAAATCTACGCTACCGGCCATAATGGGCTGCAACAGTACGCTTCCCATGTTGAAGTCTGGCAAATGTCTGCCCTTCGCGATACCCTGCCGCAGACCGATGCAGAACTGTCTCCGGTGACAGAAAAGACTGCGGAGCAGTGGAGAGAAATTTACAATAAAAAAATGCGTCCCATTGACAATGCATCCGTTATGACAAAGACAGATATGGAAGCGTTGGTGCAACAGGGCGGCGGATACTTTGTTCACAGAGGCGAGGATATGTTGGGAATCGGCATCGCCCGGGGAAATACAGTAGAATCTGTAATATCTGTTAGACCCGGCGCAGGTAGGGAAGTGATGCTGACGCTTTGTGGCTGTCTCTGTTCGGAAACAATTGTTCTGGAGGTGGCATCTACCAATTTTCCGGCTTTAAAACTCTACGAAAAACTGGGTTTTGTGAGAACAAAGAAAATTTCTGCCTGGTACGATGTGCTGACAAGAAAAAATACTTGACAACCGCCTTTCAATGGTGTATTATGTGCTAGGTGTAAAGGAAAACTGATTGACAGGAGGCGCGCCGATGGATGCAGTAGAAATGCTTTTTCTGTTTGACTATTACGGCGATATGCTTACCGAGCGCCAGCGGATGTGCCTTGACCTTCGATACAACCAAGACCTTTCCCTTGCTGAGATTGCCGAAGAATTGGGCGTCAGCCGTCAGGGAGTTCACGATAATATTATTCGCGCCGAGGCTCATCTGCAGAAGATGGAAGCCAAGACCGGATGTGTACGCCGCTACCTGCAAAGCCGTGAGGCGATGCAGACCATTTTGCAATCGGTTACTGCGCTGCAGAACCATACAGATCCCCTTGTACGGGAGGTTGCTGACAGGATTGCCAATGCGGCAAGTTCCATTGAGGAGTAAACTATGGCATTTGAAGGATTGACCGAAAAAATCTCTGCTACCTTCAAAAGACTCAGAGGCAAAGGCCGCCTGAAGGAATCCGATGTCAAAGAGGCTATGCGTGAGATCCGTATGGCGTTGCTGGAAGCGGATGTCAGTTATAAGGTAGTCAAAGATTTTATCAAAGCGGTAACTGAGCGCTGCGTTGGCGCAGATGTGCTGGAAGCGCTGAGTCCCGCCCAGATGATCGTAAAGATCGTCAATGAAGAACTCACCGCCTTGATGGGCAGTGATGCAAAGCATATTACCACCAATCCCAACGGCCCCACCGTTGTGATGCTGGTAGGTTTGCAGGGCGCAGGTAAGACCACCAACGGTTCCAAACTGGCGGGGCTGATGAAGAAGCAGGGGAAGAATCCCTTGTTGGTTGCCTGTGATATTTACCGTCCTGCGGCTATTCAACAGTTAAAGATCTGCGGTGAAAAACTGGGTATTCCTGTATTTGAAGAGGGTCAGACTGACCCAGTGCAGATTGCTAAAAATGCGGTTCTGTATGCGCGTCAACGGGGACACGATATGGTATTTTTGGATACTGCCGGTCGTCTCCATGTGGACGAAGCGCTGATGAATGAACTGAAAAACATCAAAGCCACCGTCAAGCCTGACGAAATTATGCTGGTGATTGATGCAATGACCGGTCAGGATGCGGTGAATGCGGCCCAGAGTTTTAACGAGTGGCTGGATATTGACTCTGTTATGCTGTCCAAACTGGACGGTGACGCCAGAGGCGGTGCGGCCCTGTCCGTCCGCGCCATTACCGGTAAACCTATTAAATTTGCCGGTATGGGTGAAAAACTGGAAGATGTGGAAGTGTTCCACCCCGACAGAATGGCCTCCCGGATCCTAGGTATGGGTGATGTGCTCTCCTTGATAGAGAAGGCTGAACAGGCTTACGATGCCAAGAAAGCCGCTGAAATGGAAGAGCGGCTAAAATCCAACAAGTTCACCCTGCAAGATTTCTATGACCAACTGGTGCAACTGAAATCCATGGGTTCTATGCAGGATCTGCTTGCCCAGATGCCCGGCGGTGCCAATCTTAAGAATGTACAACTGGATGAAAAGGCCATGGGTCGTACCGAGGCCATTATCCTGTCTATGACCCCCAAGGAGCGGGAAAATCCCAACATCATTGGTGCCAGCCGTAAGAAGCGGATTGCCAACGGCGCTGGTGTACGGGTGGAAGATGTGAACAAACTGCTGAAATCCTTTGACCAAATGAAGTCCATGATTAAGCAGTTCTCCGGTCCCGGAGCGGGAAAGAAAATGAAGCGGATGGGTCGATTCGGCGGTTTCGGCGGGTTCCCCGGCTTCTGATTTATTGGTTCGCTGAAAGCAAATTGCTTTGCGATATAGATTATTTTAGAAATATTTTTGGAGGTGAATCCCATGGTAAAAATCAGACTGAGAAGAATGGGTGCTAAGAAGGCTCCTTTCTATCGTATCGTTGTTGCTGATGCACGTTCTCCCCGTGACGGCCGTTGCATCGAAGAGATCGGTACCTACAACCCTCTGACCAATCCCGCTACCATCAATGTTGATGCTGAGAAGGTACAGGCTTGGATCAAGAACGGCGCACAGCCCACTGACACTGTTCGCGGCCTGCTGAAGAACGCTGGTGTTCTGTAATTACCCTTAAGGAGTATTCCAATGAAAGAACTTTTGCTGTATATGGCAAAGAATCTGGTGGACGACCCTGAGGCAGTTACTGTGACCGAAGTTTCTGATGAGGAAGGTAAAGTTCTGGAGCTTCATGTTGCTTCTGGCGACATGGGTAAGGTGATCGGCCGCCAAGGTCGGATCGCGAAGGAGATTCGTACCATTGTGAAAACCGTTGCCCAGCGCACCGGCGAAAAAGTCACGGTGGAAATCGTGGATTAACGGCTTATGCGTGACGCTTGGCGCCACGCATTTTCCGTTTTTGGAGGGAAATAATGAAACAAAAATTTATTGACGCTGGAGAAATTGTGACGACTCATGGTATCCGTGGTGAAGTGAAAGTAATGCCATGGTTGGATTGCCCCGATATGCTTTGTGAGTTTGAGCGTTGTCGCATTGATGGTGTTGAATATAAGATTGACGCATGCCGCGTGCAAAAATCCTGTAATCTTGTAAAGCTTCACGGAATTGACACTATGGAGGCCGGGCAGGCAATGCGTGGAAAAACAATTCAGTTATACCGTGAAGATATCGATGATGAGGTTATTTTTGCTGTGGAATTAATTGATGTTGAAGTGTTCCACAATGGAAAGTCCATTGGAAAAATCAGCGGTGTTTTGGATTATCCTGGGAACTCTGTGTATGTTGTAGGTACAGAAACCAATAAAGAAGCATATATGATTCCAGCGGTGAAAGAATTTATCCTATCTACTGATTT
>JAFXBH010000240.1 GCA_017521875.1 Oscillospiraceae bacterium | reverse complement strand
GGCAAGGAGAGTACCAAGCAGACAAGTCTCTGCCCCGAATCATCGTTTCTTCCAAACCCGGTATCGGTGACGTTACAATTGCATTGAAAGACGGAAGAACCCTGTATGTCGAAAGCAAAAAATTCCAGAGCGGTAGCGGCGGTGAATATCCGGCTATGCGAGAAGCAATTGGACAACTGATGACCGGGTGCCCCGACGATAGCAATGTCATCCCGGTTGTCGCAGTACCACATTCTGCCAAAAGCGAAAGTTTGGCTCATGATTGGGCCTGTAATACAAGAATCAGAACTGCCGGCATCAGGTTCATCCTCGTTCGAGAGGATGGCGGCATCGAACTAATTTGAAGGCTGCAAAGTGCCGGGTAGGTATTTTGCATTGTCGCCTTGCATAGTTGAAAAACAAAAACAAGCCTCACACCTGACAGTTCTTGTCGGGCGTGAGGCTTTTTGCATTCAGATTTTCTTCCAGGCATCCTCGCCGGGGACGAGTCCCAACCCGGAGCCGCAATCCCACGATACATGGATCGTCCCCATATCATCCACGCAGCGGACGGTGCCTCGGCAGCCGGGAACCAGTTTCCGGTTATAAGGATCGTCCATGTAGATCAGTTCCATCCGTGTTCCGACGGGGTATTCTTCGCGGAGTTGTTTCAGTTCCCATTCGCTTATCATTTTCATATGTTCACCTCCTGCCTTGCGCCATTTTTGAAATGAAACACCAGCCGCTCATCGGCATATACCGTCACATGGTCGATCACGGTGTTCCATAGCGTCTCTGAAAACGAAATCCGGAGAAGGTCGGCTTCGGCAAGTGCATCAAGACAGGTGCTTATGGCGACAGCTTGGATCTGCCGTTGTTCCTTGCGTTTTTGTAGGGTGGCGTACCTGGCTTGCAGGCTTTCGTATCGGTCTACCAAGGAATTGTAGCGGACAATGTAGGTTTCCTGCGAGATGGCCTGTGCAACATTCTCGTCCACCAGTTTTTTAACCAAGCCGGAAAGGACTTCCTGCTCCTGTAAGATCCCGTCGCACTCGGCATCCAGTTTCTCAAAATCGAGCAACTCTTGCAGGATCAACCTGCCGTCTTCCAAAAGCGCCGTGCGGTCGGAGAGCAGTTCGCTGAGTGCGGAAAGGAAATGCTTTTTGAGGTCCTCTTCGTAGAGGTGGGGCGTGTGGCATTTTTCATCACCCTTGAATTTGCCATTGCACTGCCAGACCGTGCGGCGATATTTGCTGGTGGAGTGCCACACCTTTGCTCCATAAATCTCACCGCAATCACCGCAGATCAACTTTCCGGCAAAGGGACTACTGCACACCGTTCGTCTGCCGCTGTTTTTCCTTCGTGCCAGTTCCAACTGAACCTTTTCCCACTCCTCCGGTCGAACAATGGCCGGGTGGCTGTGCTCCACATAGTACTGCGGAACCTCGCCCTCATTGACCTTCATCTTTTTCTGCAGGAAGTCAACGGTGAAGGATTTCTGTAAGAGTGCCGATCCCTTGTACTTCTCATTCCGCAGGATGCTCTCAATCGTTGCCCTCTGCCATACTTCCTTGCCGGACGGCGTTGGGATCTTCTGCTCCGTCAGGTGCTTGGCAATGGCGTTGGTGGACTTGCCTTCCATGAAAAGGCGGTAAATGCTCCGGACGATTTCGGCCTCTTCCGGAATGATCTCCGGCAGGCCATCAGCGCCTTTGCGGTAACCTAGGAACTGCCCATAGGGAAGGCTGACCTTGCCGTCCGCAAACCGCTTCCGTTGGCCCCATGTTACATTTTCGGAAATGCTGCGACTCTCTTCCTGTGCCAGGCTGGACATGATGGTGATCAGCAGTTCGCCTTTG
>JAFXBH010000239.1 GCA_017521875.1 Oscillospiraceae bacterium | reverse complement strand
ATGGGCATTCAGGACGGCGACACCGTAGATATCTACGATTTCCAATTTGAATATCAGAGATAATCAAAAGGAGCACTGTCCAGTGCTCCTTTTTGCTTCAGCAAAAAACCTTGCGTTACCCACAAAGATGGTGTAATATAAAGAAAATGAAGCCAAGGAGTGTTCGTTATGATATTTCCCCCAGCCTATGAAGGCAGCGAACCTTATATTTTCGTTAGTTATGCCCATAGCGATTCTGACCGGGTTTTGCCGGTGATTTCCGCGCTGCAGGAGCGTGGTTTCCGAATTTGGTACGATGCCGGCATCGAGGCGGGTACGGAATGGCCGGAGTACATTGCCCAGTATTTGAACGATTGTAACAGTTTTGTAGCATTTATGTCTTGCCATGCGGCCAATTCCCACAACTGTCGCCGAGAGATCAACTTTGCCATCAAACTTCGGAAAGAACCGTTGGTGATCTATCTGGAAGATGTAGAACTATCTCTGGGTATGCAAATGCAACTGGACAGTTTGCAGGCAATCTACCGCACCCGCCACAGTGATGACGATTCTTTCCTGACAGAACTGTGTCGCAGCAGACTGCTAAGCCCTTGCAGAGGAGAAACACCGCAGCAAGAATCTGCGCAGAAACTGCTGTCCGACTTCGACACCGACCCCAAGGTTCTCTTCCGGTTAGGGGAAGAAGCCAGAGAACGGAGTGAAATAACGACGGCTATAGAGTGCTATTTTAAGGCAGCCGATCTGGGGAGTCCGGAAGCCCAGGTGATGCTGGGTGAATGTTACAGTGTGGGAGCAGGCTATCTGCCAAAGGATAAGGAAATTGCGGTGGAGTGGTATCGCAAGGCCGCAAGACAAGGCCATCCTGATGCGGAGATGGTTTTAAGGTACTTAGGACGGGACTGGTAAAGACAAAAATGAAAACCGCACGGCTCTGAATTTGCAGAGCCGTGCTTTTTTGTTGGGAACACTTGCATAAAAAGGTCTTTTCGGGTATAATATACGGATAAAAAATGCAAGGGGTGAAGTGTATGGACTTTAAGGTATTGGCAGTGGGCGATGTGGTGGGCAATCCCGGAATGGATCGGATTTGCCGCAGTCTACGGTGGCTGAAAGGTCAAACCAATGCGGATTTTGTGGTGGTCAACGGAGAAAACGCCGCAGTTGTGGGTATGACGCCCCAGCAGGCAGAGGAGATTCTGGATGCCGGCGCAGATGTGATCACCATGGGCAACCACACCTATGCAAAGCGGGAAATTGTGGATTATATGGAAGATAATTCCTGCATTCTCCGTCCTGCGAACTATGCCCCCCAAGCCCCCGGCAAAGGTTACGGCGTGTACGACACCAAGGTCGGCCCGGTGGCGGTGATCGACCTGCAGGGTCGGGTAAATATGGACTATACCCCGGATAATCCCTTTTTGCAGGTGGAAAAAGTCTTAAAAGAACTGGATACGAAGATGATTCTTGTGGAGATCCACGCAGAGGCCACCTCGGAAAAACTGGCCATGGGCTATATGCTGGACGGCCGGGTCAGCGCCCTGTGGGGTACCCATACCCATGTGCCTACCGCAGACGCCCAGGTGCTTCCCAAAGGCACAGGCTATGTGTCGGATTTGGGTATGACCGGCCCGAAATACTCCGTGTTGGGCATTCAGCCTGAATTGTCCATTGCCAAATTCCGTGGAGATATCCCGGAGCGATATCGGTGGGCGGGAGGCCCTACCAAAATGGAAGCCGTGTTGTTTACCATAGATAGCCAAACCGGCTTGTGCCGCAAGGCAGAAAGGGTGGATTGCTACGATGAAAATTCTGCACACCGCTGATTGGCATCTGGATGCGCCTCTGCAAGGACAGGGAGAGGGGCTAAAGCAAGCCCTGGCATCGGTTCCCGGCCAGATTCTGGAGATTCTCCGCCGGGAAAATTGCCAGTTGGTGCTGCTGGCCGGCGACTTGTTTGACGGGGCGTACACACCCCATACCTATCAGCAACTTTATGATATTCTGAAAGCCATGACAGTGCCGGTGTTCATCACCCCCGGCAATCATGACTATTGCAGTCCGGACAGTCCCTGGGCAAAGGAATTGTGGCCGGAGAATGTACATATTTTCAAATCCCAACAGGTGGAATCGGTGGCGCTGCCGGAACTGGACTGCCGTGTCTACGGCGCAGGTTTCGGCAGTATGGATTGCCCCCCACTGCTGGAAGGTTTCCGGGCGGACTGCCGGGAAAAGTACGCCATCGGCATTTTCCACGGAGATACCACCCAGATAGCATCTCCCTATAACCCCATCACTGCCCAGCAGGTGCTGGCATCTAACCTGAACTATCTGGCCTTGGGTCATATCCACAAGGCAGACAGTTTCGTTGCCGGAAAGACCCTGTGCGCCTGGCCTGGCTGTCCGGTGGGCAGAGGCTATGACGAGCAGGGAGAAAAAGGCGTGTATATTGTGGATTTGGGTGGGGCAGATCCTTTGCGATTTGTATCCTTAAACGGCCCTCGGTTCTACGACCTGCAGGCCACCCCCTGCCAGTTGGATGGCATCTTGCCTGCCGTAGGCAGTGAGGATTATTACCGTGTTACCCTGACAGGCACTTGTGATACTCCGGACTTGGCAGCCCTGCAGGCAAGATATTCCCGTTTCCCCAATCTGATCCTGCGGGATCAGACCACTCGCCCGGTGGATATATGGGGCAGTTTGGGAGAGGACAGTTTTGAAGGTGTCTACTTTGGACTGCTGAAGCAGGCAATGGAAAATGCCGGGGAAGAAGAAAAACAGGAAATTTTGCTGGCCGCGGAGATATCCCGCCAGTTGCTGGAGGGACAGGAGGTGGTCTTGCCGTGAAGATTCTTTCTATGACCGCCACCTTTGGCAAACTCTCCCAGCAAACACTGGCCTTAAAACCGGGTATGAACATCATTGAAGCCCCCAACGAATGGGGAAAAAGTACTTGGTGCGCCTTCCTGATGGCTATGCTTTACGGCATCGACACCGGATCTCGCAGCAAAACCGGCTTTTTGGCTGACAAGGAACACTACGCCCCTTGGAGCGGTGAGCCTATGTCCGGCAGAATGGACATTCTGTGGAACGGCCGGGAAATCACCATTGAGCGGCAGAATAAAAACCGAATCCCCATGGGTGAGGTGAAAGCCTTCGAGACCAAAACCGGCATTCCCGTACCGGAACTGGCTGTGGCTATGCCGGGACAGGTATTGCTGGGGGTGGAGCGAAGCGTATTTGCCCGGGCAGGTTTTCTGAAACTGTCGGAAATGCCGGTCACAGAGGACGAATCCCTCCGCCGACGGTTAAACGAACTGGTTACCACCGGCGACGAAAGCGGTGCATCTGACGATCTGGCACAGAAACTCCGCAATTTGAAAAACAAGTGCCGCTTCAATAAGAAAGGTCTGCTGCCGGAACTGGAAATCCAGCAAGCAGAAAATGAGAAAAAACGCCAGCAACTGGAGTCTTTGCAGTACAATATCCGCGCCATCAAAGCACGACAGCAGGAACTGGAAGAACAAAGCCGCCTGTTAGAAAATCATAAGCAGGCGCTGCAGTATGCTCAGCACCAACTTTACGCCCAGACACTTACCGCAGCCCAAGTCCAGAGGGATACGGCAAAGGAAAACCTCCTGCAAGGGGAGAAGGAACTGGAAACGCTGCCCTCTCAGGAGACAATCCGTCAGGAACTGTCCCGGCTGCAGCAACTGCGAGATACCAAGGATTCTCTCCATACCCGCAGCCAACTGCTGCCCCAACTGCCCCCTGTGCCGGAAGCAACTGCGCCATTCCGTGGGAAAGACCCGGCGCAGGCTGTGGCGGAAGCCATATCGGACGCAGAGAAATTGCAGCAAATGAAAAATCCCAAAGGCGTTGCGTGGTGGATTTTCGGTGGCTTGTGTCTGGCTGTTGCCGTCGCGCTGTTTCTGCTTTCTCAGCCTGTGATTGCCGGCGTAGCCCTCCTTTGCGGTGCGGTCTGCTTTGCGCTGAGCGTGGCTAGGAAAAAGAAATTGCAGGGGGAAATGACTGCCCTTACAGAGAAGTATGCCGGTATTCCCGTAGCATACTGGGAACAGGAATCCCGGGCCTATGCCGCTGCCCAGCAGAACTACAATGCAGTTCTGGCAGACCGGCAACAGAAACTGGCAGACCTGAACCGGGAACTGGAGGAAAACACCTGCGCCATTGCCGCCATCACGGGGGAAATGAGCCTGTCCCAGTATGAGGAACTGTGCCGCAGCCAGTTGCAAATATACACCCGCCTGCAGGAAAAACAGAGCGCTTTGCAGCAGGCAGAGGATGTTCTGCAAGCCCTTTCCGGAGCAGGGGAGCAGGTTTTGCCCCCGCAGTTTGCAGATACCCTTACTTACTCCGCCCAGGAGACAGAACACTATCTGACTGCCAACGCCGCGGAACAGCAACTGCTCCACCAGCGTCTGGGCCAAAGTCAGGGTCAAATGGAAACCTTGGGCAGCGAAGAATCTTTGCTTGCCAAAAAGCAACAACTGGAATCCCGCATAGAAATTTTAGAGCAGTACTACCGGGCATTGACCCGGGCGCAGGAGACTTTGGTGCAGGCCACCCAAGAGTTACAACGGCGTTTCGCGCCCAAACTGTCCCAGCGGGCCCAGGAATTGTTTGGTCGTATGACCGGTCAGCGTTACCGCCGGCTGAGTCTGTGTCAGGATCTGTCGGTGGAAGCCGGCGCAGAGGGAGAAAATACCCTTCGAGGCACACTTTGGCGCAGTGACGGCACGGTAGACCAGTTATACCTTGCTTTGCGACTTGCGGTGGCAGAGGAACTGACCCCCAATGCGCCCTTGGTGCTGGACGATGCCTTGGTTCGGTTTGATGATACCCGTTTGGCTTCGGCGTTGGAGATCCTCCGGGAAGCATCGGAAAATAAGCAGGTGATCCTCTTTACCTGTCAAGGCCGGGAACAGGAAATAATCACACAAACCAACATAGAATAAGATAATGGGGTGAGTATATGGAGATACGAGAAGTTACATACTTAGCAGTGGCGTTACGAATCGTGGCGGCCGTAATCATCGGTGGCCTGTTGGGCTTGGAGCGTGGTATGAAAAACCGCCCTGCCGGCCTGCGAACCTATATGTTGGTCTGCGTAGGTTCTTGTCTGATTATGCTGACCAACCAGTATATTTTCCAAGTATACGGCGCCGGTGATCCGGTGCGGTTGGGCGCACAGGTTGTCAGCGGCATTGGTTTTCTGGGCGCCGGCACCATTGTGGTAACCCGCCGCAATCAGATCAAAGGTTTGACCACCGCGGCTGGTCTTTGGACATCCGCAGGCATCGGCCTTGCATTGGGCATTGGCTTCTATGAGGCGGCGCTGGTGGGCAGTATCGCCATCTTCACGGTGATCACATTGCTGCAAAAAATGGACAACAGCGTCCATCGCAGAAGCAAACAGTTGGAGGTATACATTGAACTTTCCAACCAGATCTCCCTTGGGGATTTTCTGCGGACAGTCCGCAGCGCAGAGGTGGAGATCTACAATGTGCAACGGGAGCAGGGCGGCGACAGCGATTCCGAAAACCGTGCTTATGTGGCCACATTGAAAGCAAAAAAACGGGGCAATCATATGGAAATCCTGACGCTGTTGCAGGATATTCCCGGCGTTGCCTACTTAGAAGAATTGTAAGAAAAAAAGCGGGTGCTGCAAGTGCAGCACCCGCTTTTACCATTGTTATTACATTACTCCGAAAATCATCAGGAATGTGAGCACGCAGGGGATAAATACCAGATTGGAGAGGGAATTGGTGCAAGCCGTCATAGCGGGGTTGCCGCCGGCCTTGACGGTCAAGGCGGTGGTGACCATACTGATCGGCGCAAAGGCCACAATTACCAGCGTCTGCCGTATTTCCAAGGGCAGAGGCAGCAAGAAGTAAGAACACAGGGCAACAACAATGGCAACGGCAAATCGCACACCGATGATCCGCAGAACATCCTTAATAATTGCCTTTTCAATACGCAGAT
>JAFXBH010000238.1 GCA_017521875.1 Oscillospiraceae bacterium | reverse complement strand
CCACACCGGTCATCTGACCGGCAAAGGCTACCAGGGGATTGCGTCGGTCTGCGTAGAATTTGTCCAGCAGTTTAGGGCTCTGCAAAAATGTATTTTGGTGCATCACACCGTAGCGGACAAATTCTGCATTCTGCAGGGCGGGGATCATAGAGAACACCCGTTTCTGCTCGCCAAATTTCAGGTGGGTCTGGAATCCCACCAGGTTATATACACTCTTGGCGGCATTATCCTGCCGCAACTGCACCACAGCATAGGGCTCTTTGCCGGTTTTGGGATCAGTAAGACCCACAGGCTTCAGCGGGCCGTACCGCAAAGTATCCTGACCCCGTCGAGCCATAACTTCTACCGGCATACAGCCTTCAAAGACCCGCTTATCCTCAAAACCGTGAACTTCCGCTTCCTCTGCGGAAATCAGTTCTGTGATAAAGGCCTCGTACTGCTCCTTATTCATGGCGCAGTTTACATAATCCGGAGTTCCTCTGTCGTACCGGCTCTGCCACCAGGCATATTCCATATCTACAGATTCCGCAGTCACTAACGGTGCGGCCGCGTCAAAGAAATGGAGATAGTCGCTGCCAAAATATTCGCCAATGGCTCTGGATAGCACATCGGAGGTCAGCGGACCGGTGGCAATGATCACAGGGCCTTCCGGCACTTGGCTGACTTCCTCGTCAATCACCGTGATATTGGGGTGATTGCGGATTTTTTCCGTTACAAGGTCAGAAAATCCCTGTCTGTCCACCGCCAAACAGCCACCGGCTTCCACCCGGGTAGCATCAGCACAGGCAATGATCAAACTGCCCATACGGCGCAGTTCCTCTTTCAAAAGGCCTACGGCATTTTCTATTTTATCTCCTCGTAGAGAATTGGAACATACCAATTCCGCAAAGGTATCCACATGGTGGGCAGGGGATTTTTTGTGGGGTTTCATTTCATAAAGTTCCACAGAAATGCCCCTTTGGGCCAGTTGCCAGGCAGCTTCTGTACCTGCCAGGCCTGCGCCGATGACTTTTACTGTTGCCATCCCTTGGACTCCTTTGATTTTGTAGACTTCTTTGCCGTTGTCTTTTTGGCAGCGGTCTTCTTCGCTCCGCTCTTCTTGGCGGGTTTTGTTTCTTCAGCGCCCTCCTCGGAGGGTTTCTTATAATATCCCCGCTTATCTTCCGGCAGGAAGTTTTCACAGGATTCATTGATGCAGAAAGGTTTCATACGGCCACGGCCGGACTTTTTGAACATGGTCTGTCCGCACTTGGGGCAGTCCTCTGCGGTGGGCACATCCCAGGTCATAAAGCCACATTCTGCGCCCCGTTCACAGCCGTAGTACGCATAGCCACGCTTGGATTTCCGCTTCAGAATGGTGCTGCCGCACTTGGGGCAGCGGCCAGGCATCTTCTCTACGATGGGCTTGGTATTTTTACACTCCGGGAAGCCGGGACAAGCCAGGAACTTTCCGAAACGGCCTACTTTGACCACCATTTTTCTGCCGCAGACTTCACAGATTTCTTCGCTCTCTTCATCCGGCACTTTCAAACGTGTGCCCTCCAAGGCGGATTCTGCATCCGTTAATTCCTGATGGAATTCAGCATAGAACTCCGCAAGCAGCGCCTTCCAGTTTTGGTTGCCGGCTTCCACCTCGTCTAACCGGTTTTCCATATTGGCGGTGAATTCCACATCAATAATATCATTGAACCGATCCAGCATCAGGCCGGTAACCACCTCGCCCAATGCCGTAGGCTGCAACCGTTTATCCACCTTGTTCACATACTCTCTGTCCTGAATGGTAGAGACAATGGTAGCATAGGTAGAAGGACGGCCAATACCCTTTTCTTCCATAGCCTTCACAAGGGTCGCCTCGTTATAACGAACGGGAGGCTGGGTAAAGTGCTGCTCCGGTTTGATTTCCGACGCATTGGCTTTGTCACCTTCCTGCAGATCCGGCAGCGGTGCGCCTGTTGCCTCTGCCTCATCATCCCGGCTTTCTTCATAGACCGCCAGGAAGCCGGGGAATTTCACGCTCTGATGGGTGCTGCGGAAGGTATGACCGGCACACTCGGTATCGATGGCCACAGTATCGTACACCGCATTGGCCATCTGAGAAGCCAGGAAACGGCTCCAGATCAGTTTATACAGGCGGTACTGTTCTTTGGTCAGACTCTTTTCGATTCGCTCCGGATCCAATTCCACATGGGTGGGACGGATGGCTTCGTGGGCATCCTGGGCGCCGGACTTGGTTTTAAACACATGGAACGCGCCGTAATGGTAGTTCTTTCCGTAACGGTTTACGATAAAGTTCTTTGCTGCGGCCATGGCTTCGTCGGAAAGGCGGAGAGAGTCGGTACGCATATAGGTGATAAGACCCAGCGTTCCCTCCCCTGCCACATCTACACCTTCATAGAGTTGCTGGGCGACGGCCATTGTGCGCTTGGGTGTCATATTCAATTTCCGGGAGGCCTCCTGTTGGAGGGTGGAAGTGGTAAAAGGAGGCGCAGCAGAACGCTTTTTATCGGCTCGTTTTACCCCGGAGACCACAAATTCCTTGCCGGTAATCTCGCTGACCACTTTTTGCACTTGCTCCTCATTTGCCAGTTCCTGCTTTTTACCCTTGCCGTAGTAACGGGCTACAAAAGAACCGGGTTTCTCCAGCAAGTTCAGTTTTACATCCAGAGACCAGTACTCTTTCGGTACAAAAGCACGGATCTCGTTTTCTCTATCCACCACCAAGCGGGTAGCAACAGACTGGACACGGCCAGCAGACAGACCTCTGCGAACCTTTTTCCACAAAAGCGGGGAAAGTTCATAACCAACGATTCTGTCCAGAATTCTTCTGGCCTGCTGGGCATCCACCAAATCGGTGTCAATGGCACGGGGATTGGCAATGGCTTCCCGCACCACCTTTTGGGTGATTTCGTTAAAGGTTACCCGCTTTGCTTTGGAAGCAGGCAGATTCAGCAGTTCCTGCAGATGCCAGGAGATGGCTTCGCCCTCCCGGTCCGGGTCAGTTGCAAGATAGACAGTATCTGCCTTCTTGGACAGTTTCTTCAGTTCATCGATCACATCGCCCTTATTGGGCAGAGGAATATACTCCGGCTCAAAATTACCGGCAATATTCACACCCATGGTGCTTTTGGGCAGGTCACGCAGGTGGCCCATACTGGCCTTCACCACATAGTCCGGTCCCAAATATTTACCAATCGTCTTCGCTTTGGAAGGTGATTCCACAATCACAAGATGCAAAGGTATCATTCCCTTCGGTAGGATTATTTCAGACTGACACGACCACCGGGATGCTTATACACAAGACCTTTGACTGTCAGCATCGTCAGCGCTGACAGGACTTTTCCCGAGGGCATATCCAGTTTCGCCATCAACTCCGCCGGTTCTTGGGGTTGGCGAGTCAACTGATTTAAAACAGCCTGCTCTTCCTGATTCAGGGCAGGATGCGTTTTTTCTAACTCAATATAAGTGCTATTGCCCCGGTTGTCAATGTATTTTTTCTGCAAGGTATCGGTTTCTTCCTCGTTCTTTTGGGGGACAACGGGTATCTGTGCTACCTTTTGTAAGGCTTTTTCACCATCGTAGAGAGGGCCTTTTCCATTCTTGGAAAGTTTACCGGGATACAGGAACTCGTATTCCCGCAAAACATCCCAACCGGAGAGCACCGGGATCGCGCCATCCTGCAACAGGCCATTACTGCCTTCACAGGTCAAGGTGTCGATATTGCCCGGTACAACAAATACATCCCTTCCCTGCTCCAGCGCATGGTTGGCGGTAATCAGCGCACCGCTCTTTTTCGGTGCTTCCACAACCAGAATACCGTTGCTGACACCGCTGATAATCCGATTTCTGGCAGGAAAATGCCAGGGTATCCCCTGCTCTCCCGGGGCATATTCCGAAATCAGGCATCCAACTCTGGTCACTGTTTCAAAAAGTTTGCGGTTGTGCCGTGGATACACTACATCCACGCCGCAACCCAACACCCCGATAACGGGGCAACCGGCATCCAACGCGCCTTGCATAGATGCCGTATCCGCGCCACTGGCACCACCGGAGACCACCATGCCGCCGCAACGGGCAATCTGGCTGCCCATTTGATGGGCAACCTGCAAGCCGTAGGCAGAGGCTTTTCTGGTACCTACCACGCCAATAAAAGGCACTGCATTCCAGTCCGGCAAGATACCTTTATAATATAGTATGATAGGAGCATCCGGTGTATTGCGCAGTTTGCTGGGGTAAGCCGGGTCAGTTATCGGCAGAATCCCGATATTTTTCTTGGCACAGCGCCGCTGGATCTGCTCTGCTTCCCCTAAATCTATATTCTGAATACCAATATCCTGCAAGGTTTCCCTGTTCAGGCAGAGCAATTCCTGGGGATCAGCAAACCGTTCCAGCAAGCGGTGCTTTTGCATCAGGGAAATTTCCTGCAATTGGGCAAACCATATCCAATGAACCAGCATTTTCTCACCCTTTCATCTGCCAGCAAACAATGGCGGCAGCAATGGCCGCGTTCAAAGATTCACAATTGGGATTCATAGGGATAATCAGGGAACAGTCCGCATCTTGCAGGATTTCCTGCCGTACCCCCTGTCCTTCGCTGCCGATGACCACCGCCATAGTGCGCAGAGCCGCATCACGAATGTCTTTAGAATTGTCATTCAGGGCGGTTACTGCCACAGGAATGGCTGCCTCTTTGCAGGTGGCTTTCACTTCCGCCCAAGTGGTCTGCGCCACTTCCATACGGAATATCGCGCCCATACTGGCCCGAACCACTTTATGGCTATAGGGGTCAGCGCAACCTTCCAGCAAGGCTACCGGAATCTCCAAAGCATCAGCAGTACGGAGAATCGTACCTAAGTTACCCGGATCCTGTATACCATCCAACAATAACATTCCCGGTTTGGGGGTAAAGGCTGCCCGCTCCGGCAGGCGACACAGAAACAGCGCGCCCTGGGGAGTCTGCATTGGGGAGATGGATTCCATCACATCGGCAGGCACTTTCACCACCCGCACGCCTTGAGGAATTTCCATATCAACATCCTGAGAAAGGATCACCGTATCCAGGCCAGGCCACCAACGAATGGCTTCCTGCAACAGTTTTGTGCCGTCTGACACAAACAGTCCCGTACTCTCCCGCTCTTTCCGGGAGGTAAGCAATTTCCGCACCTGCTGCATAAGAGGGTTTTTTCGGGAAGTAATGGTCTCAATCATAATTTCTGCACCCTGGTCAATGCGTCTGTATCCCCTAGGATTTCCATAATGTCACCGGGCATAATCTCATAATCTGCGCCGGGAGAGACATTGATCCGGTCACCCTGCTTTACGGCAATAATATTCACGCCCAACTTTGCCCGCACATTCAAGTCTTTCAGACTTTTGCCAATCCAGGGCGCAGGAGCAGGTACTTCAATAATACCGTAGGCATCAGACAGTTCGATATAATCCAGCACATTGGGGCTGGACAGGTTTCTGGCCAACCGGTTGGCCTGCTCCTGCTCCGGGATAACCACCTTATCAGCACCCAGTTTCAGCAGAACCTGCCGGTGGGTCTCGTCGTATGCCTTGCATACCACATAGGGTACACCCAGTTCCTTCAAATTAATAGTAGAGAGAACAGAATCGCCCAGGCTGTTGCCAATGGCCACGATAGCGCAATCAAATTCCTTGGCACCCAAGGCTTTTAGCACTTCCTTATCTCTGGCATCTCCTACCACCGCCTGGGTGACATAGGAACTGATCTGCTGCACCAGTTCCGTGCTGCGGTCAATGGCCAGCACCTCACAACCCAGTTCATACAACCGGCGGGCCGCTTCTGTACCAAACCGACCCAAACCGACAATAATATATGATTTCATATTTAGCCCTCCTTATCCAATCAACAAATTGGTATCTGCGTAGCGGAAACGTTCTTCCGCTTGATTTCCCATCAAGAATCCCAAACTGATAGTAAGCACGCCCACACGGCCAAAATACATAAACAGAATGATCAGCAGTTGGGCGGGAATACCCATCGTGGGAGTAATACCCGTAGTAACACCCACAGTAGCCAGGGCAGAAACCGATTCGAACAGACCGTCTGCAAACGAAATCGGTGCGGTAGCAGATATGAAGAATCCGCCAAAGAACGCCAGCGCCGCCATAATGAAGAAAATCGTCATCGCATCTGTGGCTTTCTCATTGGGAATGGTGCGGTGGAACACATGGACGGTGTTCTTACCCCGGGCTTTTGCCCAGATAAACAGCACCAGAACCACGAAGGTCACTGTCTTCAAACCACCGGCAGTAGAACCGGAAGATCCGCCGATCAGCATAATCACCATAGACACCGCTTTGCCGGCTTCGGTCAGCATGCCCTGATCCAGGGATACAAACCCTGCTGTTCGCAATGTGACAGTCTGGAAGAATGCGTTCAGCACTTTCTGCCCAAAGGGCATATTCTTTAAGGTATCCGGATTGTTCCATTCCAGAAGCAGGAAAAGTATGGCGCCCAGCAAAGTAATGGTAGTTGTGGCAATCAGCACCAATTTGGTGTAAACACTGCATTTTTTGAAAGATTTCACTCTTGCCAATTCTTCCCATACAAAGAAACCCAAGCCGCCTGCGGTGATCAGCACCATCAGGGTAATCAGAACCACCGGATCGTGATTGAGAGAAATCAGGCTCTGCCCCGGCGCAATGGAACCAAAAACATCAAAGCCCGCATTGCAGAAGCCGGACACAGCATGAAATACGCCCCATATTGCCGCCTGAAGGAAGCCTACCTGAGGGAAAAACCGCAGTGTCAGCACTGCAGCACCGGCCAGTTGAATACCCACTGAGCCAAAAATCACGATGCGCTGCAGGCGGACTACATCCTGCATATCGTTCAGGCTCATCGCCTGGGCCATCACCATTCGCTGCTTGAGTCCCACCTTCTTCCGCAGCAGGAAAATCACCAGGGATGCCGCAGACATAAACCCAAGGCCGCCAATTTCAATCAGCAGCAGAAGAACCGTCTGACCGAAGCCACTCCACTGGGTATAGGTGTCAAAAAGCACCAATCCTGTGACACAAGTAGCAGATGTAGCCGTAAAAAAAGCAGGGAAAAATCCGCAGGATTCACCGCTTCTGGAAGAAACAGGCAGCATAAGCAACGCAGTTCCCAGCAGAATCATCCCTGCAAAAACCAATGCAATAATCTGGGTAGTACGCAAGCGCAAGCGTCTGAACCGTTTCCAAGCCCGCAGACTTCCTGTTCCGTTGAACACAGACCTCTCTCCTTTCTTCGTAGTGGAGTATTTTACCTTATTATACCAAGTTTATGTTCCTTTGCAAGCAGGTTTTTGTGGATAAAATCAATATCCCCCGGAGAACGGGTCTTCTCCGGGGGATAATTTCACTGTTTGACATATGCCAATGAGGCGCTGAGATACTGCTCCCATGGATAGATATCGGTGCTCTTTTCCAGGTTATAAGACTCCCGAATACCGGTACAAACACGGAGAAGTTTCTCCTTCATAATGGGCGAAGTGAACATCTCCTGATTGTCCGGCAGCATCGCATTGTAAAAAATACTGCACCGGTCCTCCAGCGGATACCGCATAGAAACCGTATCCGCAAAAGCGCGGGTTTTTCCCTCCAAATAGGCAGGTCGTTCCTTCAGTTCCCCATCGTAAGCATAGGCAAAACCTTTGGGGTTCATTTGATCCCAAGTATCAAAATCCCGGCTGTTGCCCAATACATGGCTGTCGATACCATAGGCGATGCCCCGGATCAAAGACTTGGCTACATCATCGTGGCTGGAGATCACCACATAGCAGTCTCCCTCTTTCCAGAATTGGATCATATTCTGTCCGTCATCAATGCTTTGCACCAGTGCAATCCGGATCCAGCCGGCTTCCACAGTCTTTAACAGGAATTTCTCCGGGAATTTCTCCAGAACAGATACGATCTGCTCCAGCATCTCATCGATTACCTGCGGATTGTGTTCTTTTACAAATGTATGGCCATCGGTATGCTTCACTGCATCATCCCACAGCAAGATTTTGACGCCGTGCTTTACTTCATATGCATCTGCCTTATCCCGACACTGGGCCAAGCCCTCTGTATCGGGATTCTCCAAGGTATAAAGAGGGCCGGTATAGTCCTCTCCACCTTCTACAGAGGATTTTGTAATATCCCAACTGTACAGAGCATTCTGTTCATCTGCGGTCAGAATCCAAATCCGGCTGCCATCGCAGCACAGTTGGGAAGGCATCATCATATTGGGAACCATCACCCGGGAGGTGCATCTGCCTGTATCCAGGTCATAGAAAGAGAATTCCACGCCACCGGCGGTTTTTACATAGTCCACAATACCGTTCATTGCCAGCATAGACTGCCGTCCACCGGTTACATCCTCACCGGGACGGGGCGCCAGGAAACAATGATACATCCCCTGTCTTGTACCAAAGACAGACTGGCGCACAGTGCCGTCCATCCAGTTGGCATAGAAGTTATCTCCGTATGTCTGCAGATTGGACACTCTTTGGGCGTTACCCAAAGTCTGACCGGTCTCCGTGGAAATATAGGCCATCACCGTTTCTGTTCCGTTGGACATTTGGCACAACAGAACCTTGCCGTCAAAGTACACGCCCAACAGGATTTGTGTACCGGCAGTTTGCTGGCGAATCAGCCGGGAAATGCCTGTATTCAGGTTCAGACCCCGCAGTTCATTGCCTGCAGAATAGAACACCTCATTCCGCACCAAACTGATCACAGGGTTGCCCACGATATTTTCCGGCATTTCCACCTGCGTCACCACTTGCAGTTGGGGATTCAGTACCACTACCTGCCGAGTGCCGGGCTGATAGTATGCAAGGCCGGTCACCGCCGTATCCATCACAGTCAACGGTGTAATTTCCGTGGTTGGCAAAGTAGCCAGAACCTCTCCCTTTTCACCTGTCAGCAGGGTCAATCCGTTATGACCCAGAGTCAGCAGGTGGCTGCCCATTCCGGCCAAATCAAAATATGTATCCTTTGGCAGTGCATAAACCGACACTGCACCGCCGGTCTGCTGCTCTACTGCGCTATCTTTCACTACCAGGCCTTTGGTTTCTTCCTCCGGAGCGGAAGGTTCTGTAGGCATCTGCGGCTGCTCTTTTCTGCAGCCTGTCAGCAAAAGTATCGCCAGCAGGATCACTGTCGGCAAAATCAGCCATAACCGTTTCATTCACTGTCTCCTTGCCAATGTATAGTCATCCCCCTGCCGGTAGTAAGGGCAATGGGGTTTCGGATTGGTATAAAGCCGGTAAACCTCGTCCTCATCCAAATCCATCTTGCAGTAGTATTCGTCATACTCCTCGTCATAATCGTAATACCAACAGGTTTCGCATTCATTTTCCATAACCTAAACTCCTCAAATAAGCCTCTGTATCAAAGGGTCGGATTTGCTCATCCTTGCGCAGGTACAGCGGATGGTGGGGATGGCCTTTCTTCGAGGTAGCCCCGGCGCAATACCAGGTCGCACCATAGGTCTGTCCGATTGCCAGCATATCTGCAAGGCACCGGGGAAGGTATTCCCGCTTCTCAATGATCGTACCCCAGGCCGCCCACACGGCAGGTTTCTCTGAAATGGAAAGCACATAGCGGAAGGCTTCCATATTCTCCCTGTGCAGTTGCACATTGCAAGACCGCTCCATAGCATTGGGGTCCGTGGCTCGCTGGGCATATACATTAAACATAATAAAACTGTCAAACCCGTTTCCCAAAGCGATCCGCTCCACGGACTTAAGGGTATTATCCAGATCCCCGGGCTGGGCGGTGGAGGGATTGATCCCGATGCAGATCAGGGGGTTCTTTCCCCGTGTGCCCAGGATATACCGGTACTCCGAGTAAAAATTGGGGGCAT
>JAFXBH010000237.1 GCA_017521875.1 Oscillospiraceae bacterium | reverse complement strand
TCCTCAGGGGAGAGGCTGTCCAAATCTGCCAGCCCGTTTGCCTGACCGAACATATCCGCAATGTAATTCCGCATCGCCCGGAAGGTTTGAATATCGTCAATGTGGTAAATCTGATTCTTTGCGCTGTTCATATACCGCTCCAAGCCGCCCAACAGGTCGTAGGTGGTCTTGTCGCCCGTTCTTTTCATTTCACTGGCAAAGAACGGTTTGCCCGGCTTCAGGTCTGCTGTTACACCGTTTAGGTCTGTGGGCAAATCCTTGGCGCGGACATCGTTGGGATTGAACGGCACACCGATTTTGGAGAAAGTATCATCCATTGCCCGGAAGTGCAAAAAGTAATCCGCACGCCTTGGGATAGGCGGGTATCCGTTCCGCACTCTTGCCTCGTTAATGGCATCCAACGCATCATCATACATCTGCCGAACTTCCTGGCTCTTGGCAAGGGCTTTGATTTTCGCCTGTTTATCTGTGTCCGGGAAGTCTGCCGCCAGTTCTGCGTCCCCGTATTGGATGTACTCCCCTACCTCATTGACCCAAAAGCCCTCGCCGTAGATCTGCGCCGCTCTGCTCTCCTTGGAGCCGGGCTTGATGCCGTATCGCTCAGACATCTTTCTGATTTTATCAATCTGTCCGTTAAGCCATTGGATACCGGCAGATTCATTCAGCGCCGCCTTGTTTATGGTCAGGTCGTTGATGATCTGACCGGCCTTGTAACCAAAGGTCTTTTCGTTCACTCGCTGAGGTGTGTTGTCTACGGTAGCAAATGTAGAAAGGTTTTTGGCATTCTTCAGGATCGTGTTCAGATCAAAGCCCGCCTTGGCAAGAGAATTCTTGATCCTATCCATAATACTCTTATGCAGCACTTTTCGCGTGAGCCGTTCCATCTTCTTTTCCATTTCTGGTGTGGCTGTGTTTTCTGCGCTGTATGCCTCCCGTACCCGTTCCAGTGCCTCCTCGATTCTGCTTCCCCGCTGCTGGTATTGCCGGTCGGCTTTTACAAGTTGGGCAATATAGTCCTCTTCAGATACCTGCTCACGCAGCATCATGCGGTATAGTTTTTCTACCCTTTGGTCGAGAGGGTCTGTCATCCGCCACGGGCCGTGCAATTCTCTTTCCATTTCCATCCGTATGATATCCTCACGGGTCTGTGCGCCGATTTCCTCCGCCACAGATTCGCCTAACGAATACTTGACACCAGGCACATCTTCGGGTATATTATTGATAGATGCATCTGATGAGACACCGGAAGAAGCAGCCCTTGGGTCATGGCTTCCACCGACCAAGGATGCACCTGTCGATGCGTCTGATGAGACATCGTGTGATGAGTTGGAAACAACAGGTTGCACACCGTCCAAGGACGCATCCTTTTTTATGCCCCAATTGTAAATTTGGCTTTCTGGTGTAGCACCATCAGTACCCTTTACCATATCCCGCACAGCAATTCTAACACCGACAATTTCATCTCCGATTTGCACCGGTGTATAGAAGTAGTTCCACCGATACACATTGGGATCGCCGTCATAATCCGGTGTGGAATACAGATATCGCGCATTCCGGAAAATTTCTTCTGTGGAATACAGCATATTTGCCTTTTCCTGCGTTACCTTCTCCAGCACCTCGTTGATACCGGTGCTGTAGAGTTTTGCATCCAAAACCTTTCCGTTTACTTCAAACTCAAAGTTTTGGTTGCTTAGACCCGTAAGGAACTGGCGAATATTGCT
The DNA here is from genome assembly GCA_017521875.1 of Oscillospiraceae bacterium. GTDB lineage: Bacteria > Bacillota > Clostridia > Oscillospirales > Oscillospiraceae > Faecousia. Next base: position 221 of record JAFXBH010000237.1, on the reverse strand, counting down.
TTTGAGTTTATTGATCGCTTCCTTGAGGATTGGAGTGCGCTCTTTTTTCTTCATGCTCCGCAGGTCGGGGAAGGACTGCTCCACTGTGTCTATTACATCCTGTGTAACCGCCACAACATAACCTTCCGCCACCATGGTGTCATGTGTAGACTGCATAATGCTTGTTTTTGTGGCATCATCGTTGTACGCAACATTTTTCCACACGGGACTTTCGTTGTTCG
>JAFXBH010000236.1 GCA_017521875.1 Oscillospiraceae bacterium | reverse complement strand
TTTATTTATCAGTACAGAACCTATTTCGAGCAGATGTGGCATTGTGTAATTCATTCCAAGAAAAAGCCGTATTATAGGGAATGCCAGCTGCACTTGCCGGAAACAGAAGCAACTTTCTTTTGGAATGATCTTCGTCCGGATCGTGAATGGTAGTCTGCACTACTTTTAGGCTTTTTTACCTCTATTCCTGCTCCGTTTAGGTAGTCTTTCGCAAAATAAAAACCACCCACAGGGGTGGTTTTTGTTTTGCGAAAATGCATATTGACTCCCGTATCCTACAACTATATAGCCCCCCGGCGTGGTGTACACGCCGGGGGTGCTTATTATTTTTGCATTTTGGGATTGCTTGTCCTGTTTAATAAATAGTCTACAGAGACATTATGAAGGTCAGCAATTTTAATCAGCGTCGCCGTAGGAATATCAATATCTCCCCGCTCATAATTGCTGTAAACCCGCTGACTGCAGGAAAGAATTTCCCCCATTTGGGCTTGCGTCAGATCCCTGTCTTCTCTCAAATCGCGAATCCGTTGATATAATGGCAAACGATCACTTCCTATAGGTTTATGTTTCCATTATATTTAGAAAAATTCCCGCTATTGACTTTTAGCGAAAATTTCGCTAATATAAATATGCCGGATTCGTTTGCTACAATCATAGCACAAAAATAGATAGGGATAAAAAAGAAAACTGCAGAAAATCAAAAACTTCTGCAAGAACGCCATATTTTTGTTGACATCAAGGGTTACATAACATAAAATGGAAGTATCCCCAAGTGTTATCCAAATTTTGCCATTTTAGGAGGTACAAAAATGAAAAAGATACTGATCAGAATTGTTGGTTCGTTGTGTATTATCGCCTCACTGGCAATCATTTTCTTCGCTCCGGTCTGCACCATCGAGGATGTCAGTCGCAAGGACATCCGCAACTTTCGTCAGGCAATGACAAAAGATCTGGAGACAGTTCAGGATGCTGTTCTCAGAGAGATCAAAATGTTTGACAGATACAAAGAAGAACTGAAAGATCTGGACCTGCCCCATACCAGATCCAGAATCAAACAGCGCTTCAGCCAAGCGGAAGTTGTAGTCAGCAATCTTTGTGATCACAATGTTTCCTTGCAAGAAGCATTCATCATTTCCACAAAAGCGCCGCGGCTTATTTCCGACACCGAAAAACTGTTTGAATCCACCTTCTGCACCACTCGCATTTTTAAGGCGTCCAATCGAGTAGATGCTGATGATGCGCAGGATTTTGTAGACGCCATCGCAGAGTATACATGGGTCTTCACCGTGATCATCTGTTCCGTTCTTTTCTTTGTTGTTTTGGGCATCGCCTCTGCCGTTACCCATTCTCTCAACAAAGTACGGTTTCCAAAGTACATTTACTTGGGGCTGTTGCTTGTCTTAGTGGTAGGCCTTTGCGTCTGTATGCCTATGGTAAACTATTTAATCCAGGACGCACTTGTACTGCCCAATGAGATTGAAGATATGGTTCTGCAGGTATCTATCTTCCCGTTTATCTCCTTAGCGCTGGCTTTCGTTCCTATGGTGTTGGATATTATATTTGAGCGTAAAAAGGCAAAAGCCTTGGAGGCATAAAATGGAACAGGAATATGTAGAAAATACCGAGGCTGAAATCCTCCCGGAAAACGATGTAATTGCAGCAGAACCCGGCATTACAGATCCCGAACCCGCCCCAAAACCGAAAAAGAAATGGGTTCGAATCATCATTTCCGCAGCAGCGATGATTGTTGCGGTTTCCCTGCTTTGGAGCGTTCTAGCAGTTGTTACCAATTCCTACAGAACACCGCTGAATCTATTGGTCAACTCCTACAGCAAAAAATCCTTTTCCAATCCTATGAAAATCTCTACCAAGATGACAAACGGCTTCTGCGAGAAGGAATTGAACGCCCTAATAAAACTACTATCCAAAAGTTCCGAATATGTATATCTTGTGGAGGATGCGCAAGATATTCTTGAAGAAAACTTCAATTACATGGCAGATGAGTACGGCGACGATTATAAGATCTCCTATAAGATCGAATGGAAAGAGAAATTGGACAAAGATGATCTGAAGGAAATGAAAGAAGATATCAAGGACTTTGCCATGGACTTAAAAAACGTAATTGACATCTATGAAGATTTGGAATCCGACCAATGGAAAGAAGTTGCCGATGAACTGGGTCTTTCGAAAGCCAACGCTAAGAGGATTCCCAAATTGCTGGATGATCTCTATGATGAATTGCGTTCCGCCAAGGTTACCAAGGGATACGAACTGGAAGTGATTCTGCGAATCAACGGCGAGTACTTAGATGAACCCGAAGAAGAAGAAGTCACACTGTATGTATATAAGATCAACGGAAGATGGGTCGCCCCGGAGTTCTTTTCTCAAGCACTTCAAGCCATTCCGTTCCCATTAACCTAAACAAAACCCCCGGCGTGGTGTATGCACAGAACCAGTAAAAACGGACAATAGACAGAATCCCCCCTGATGTAGGATAATAACTACATTAGGGGGGATTCATTATGAGCAAACGAAGATACACTAATATGGTTGCCTTGCTGCCGGTAATTGAGGACATGCTGG
>JAFXBH010000235.1 GCA_017521875.1 Oscillospiraceae bacterium | reverse complement strand
GGCAGATAATAAGCAATATATTACCCAAATGCAGGATGATGGTTCTGTGTTGGTTTCCGAGGATGTCATTGCAGCAATTGTTGCACACGCTGCCGGTGAAGTCGAGGGTGTTGTAAGTTTGAACAATAAACCCGGTGCTGATATCGCAGAATTTATCGGCAAAAAAAATAAGGGAATTAAGATTACCGTTTTGGAAAACAATACGCTGGTTGTTGACTGCAATGTTATTGTTAATTATGGTCAAAACGTTGTGGATGTTGCAAAGGCAGCACAAGATGCAATTATTAACGCTTTGGACGATATGGCCGGTATTCAGAATCCCGAAGTTAATGTGAATGTCTGCGGCATAGTTCGCCAATGAGGTAAACTAAATGACTAGAGGCAATGCCAGAGAACTGGCAGTACATTTGATTTACGCAAGGGAATTTACCGGCGATGAGCCCCAAATGGTAGTGGCTGCCCGGTTGGAAAAGGAGTACTACAACAATCTTTCCAGTGAACATCCTTTGTATGAGGAACGCCCCAGCCGTGTTCAAAGAGCCTATATAGACTCTGTGGTTGCCGGCGTAGCCAACAGAATTGATCAATTAAACGAAACCATAAGCCAATACTCCATCGGTTGGGATATCTCCCGGATTTCCAAATTGACAAGAGTAATTTTACAGTTGGCTATCTTCGAAACATTATATGTTGACGATGTCCCCACCAATGTGGCCATTTCGGAAGCAGTTCGTATTGTAAAACTTTACGATGGGGAAGAGGCCACCGGTTTTGTCAACGGTATTCTTGGCACTTTTGCCAGAAGTCTTACATCCGAGGTAGAAGCATGAGCGTAATCGGCTTTGATACCAGTAATTACACCACTTCCATCGCCTATTATAACGGAAGCAGTGGTGTAAACTGTTCCCAACTCCTTCCTGTTGCCCAAGGTGAGTTAGGTCTGCGCCAAAGCGATGCCGTATTTCATCACACCAAAAGCCTGCCGGTGCTTTCCGGCAGGCTATTTTCCGATATAGCAATTGATGAAATCACCGCAATCGGCGTCAGCACCCGCCCACGGGCTGTAGAAGGCAGTTATATGCCGTGCTTTATGGTTGGGTATTCCCATGCAAAACTATTGTCTGACATCCTTGGCGTACCCATTGTGGAATGTTCTCACCAGCAGGGACATATTGCCGCGTCTTTATGGAGTGCAAGCCGTCTGGATTTGATGGACACACCACATATTGCATGGCACCTTTCCGGAGGTACAACAGAACTATTGCTCGTTGAACCGGAAGGGGAGACTGTTCGTTGCACTCGTATTGGCGGCACCAGCGATATTTCAGCCGGTCAACTGATTGACCGGGCAGGACAAATGCTTGGTTTGTCTTTTCCGGCTGGTAAAGAATTAGATGCTGTCAGCCAACAGAGCGATACCAATGATTTGTTTCGCGTGAAATGTAATGATAGTACATTTTCGCTTTCCGGCGTACAAAATAAGGTGTCCGAATATTATAAGAAAACCAATAATATTGCAGATACGGCCAGGTATACACTTAGATGCGTCAGTTATGCGGTTTATACAGTTACAGAACAGGCCTTAATGAAATATTCTGATCTGCCGGTTGTCTTTTCCGGTGGCGTAGCATCCAATTCTATATTGCGCGAAACGCTGAAACCCCTGAATCCTGTGTTTGCTCAACCCCAATTTTCAACAGATAACGCTATGGGCGTTGCCGTGATCGCATATCGTTGTACGGAGGAATAATATGTCCCAACAGGTATTGTCTATTTCCCAAGTAAATGAATATATCCGAGGGAAGATGGACAATGATCCGCTTCTGTCAGGTGTTGCTGTACGCGGAGAAATCAGCAATTATAAAGTTTATCCATCAGGACACCATTATTTTACTCTGAAGGATGACGGTGCATCTCTTAAATGTGTTATGTTCCGAGGGAGCGCTATTCGACTGCGTTTCAAACCGGAAAATGGTATGCAGGTACTTGCCAGCGGCAAAATTTCCGTCTATCCACGGGATGGCGCTTATCAATTATACTGTACCGGACTTTTGGTAGATGGTATTGGGGATCTTCACGTTGCCTTTGAGCAGTTAAAAACAAAGTTGGCCGCACAAGGAATCTTTGATCAGCAGCATAAAAAAACCATTCCCAAATATCCAAAGACGATCGGCATTGTCACCAGTTCCGCAGGCGCAGCCCTTCACGATATGCTTCGCATTCTGAATAAGCGATATCCTATCGCAAGAGTAAAACTGTTGCCTGTTCGCGTTCAGGGAGCAGAAGCCCCGGAAGAGATTGCAGCCGCAATCGATTACGCCAATGCATATCATCTTGCTGACCTCTTGATCGTGGGTCGAGGTGGTGGCTCTATCGAAGATTTATGGGCATTTAATGATGAACGGGTGGCTTATGCCATCTTTCGTTCTGCAATTCCTATCATATCCGGCGTAGGACACGAACCGGATGTTACCATCTCTGATTATGTGGCAGATTTGCGAGCCGCTACACCCTCCAATGCCGCAGAGATGGCTGTGCCGGACAGAGAGGCCCTATATCAAATGTTGGATTCGTATTCAGTTAGTCTTTCAACATCTCTTACGAGACTGCTGAAGGTCTCCAGACAGCAACTGAGAATGCTTGCATCTCGTCCTGCTTTACAAACTCCTGATTTTTATATTCTAAAGCAGACTGATAACTTAAACCTGCTTCGCAACCGCCTGGATTCATCACAGAAAAACATTTTGCATCAGTCCCGTCAGCGTTTTTTATCTCAGGCGGCAAAATTGGACGCTCTCAGCCCATTAAAAGTACTGACCCGTGGTTATGCCATGGTACAGACGAAAAAGGGGAGCGTGGTCCGTTCTGTCAACGATGTATCAATTGGTGAAAATCTTGATATTCAACTTCATGACGGTACAGTCAATACTATAATCACCTCTGTAAAGGAGAGCAGTTTATGACCAATCAGAATCCTACATTTGAAGAAAACATGACACGGCTGGAACAGATCGTTCGTACAATTGAGCAGGGAAATGTTTCTTTGGAAGAGTCTCTGAAATTATTTCAGGAGGGCACAGAATTGGTTCGTTACTGTGGAAATCTTCTTGACCAAGCAGAACTGCAAGTCAAGAAAATCACCACAGCAGCAGACGGATCGCCCATTGAGGAGGATATGGATGTTGGATTATAAAAAACAAAATCAAACATATCTTTCCTATATCGAGCGATATATGGAGGAAAACTGTTTCTGTAACAATTCTGAACCACAAGCAGAACTGTTTGAGGCTATGCGATACAGTTTACTGGCAGGCGGAAAACGGCTTCGTCCCATATTTGTCTTTGATTTTTGTCGCATGACTGGCGGAGATTGGAAATCTGCCGCTCCTTTTGCCGCAGCTATTGAGATGGTGCATACCTATAGTTTAATACACGACGATCTTCCTTGTATGGACAACGATGATTACCGGCGAGGAAGATTGACAAATCACAAGGTTTACGGTGAAGATATGGCTGTTTTGGCTGGTGATGCCCTATTAACGGCTGCATTTTCCTTTCTGGCAAAAGCGCCTTATTCTGCCGATATTCGCATACGCGCAGTTGAGGTTCTTTCTCACTGCGCCGGAGAACTTGGTATGGTAGGCGGGCAGGTCTTGGATATTAAGAGTGAGCAGCGGGAATGCACCGAGCAGGAAGTACTGGATATTCAAAGCCGCAAAACAGGCGCATTGATTCGGGCAGCCTGTATGCTTGGCGTTCTGGCTGCAAACGGGACAGAGGTTCAAATGGATGCTGCCGGCAATTTTGCTGATCATCTCGGTTTAGCATTCCAGATACGGGATGATATGTTGGATGTGATTGGCAATGCTCAGGAACTGGGAAAAGCCACCGGCGCAGATACAGATAAGAATACATTTGTTCGTTTGTATGGCCTAGAAACTTGTGACGAACTGGTTCGTATGCATACAAACAAGGCGCTTGAATACTTATATCTATTTAAGGATACGGAGTTTATGGTTGAAACTTCCAGATTCTTAACCACACGCAGAGTATAAATTATCGCCTGCTCAAATTGAGCAGGCGATTTTCTTTACATATCAATTGCTGGGTTCATAACATACACATTCTTTTGATTTAATTTTTCACGGAGCAATT
>JAFXBH010000234.1 GCA_017521875.1 Oscillospiraceae bacterium | reverse complement strand
CAATTGCAGGATCACACTGCACTGGATATTCCAAAGGAAATCTGCGGTAGACAGGCCATTCATAACGCCGGGGACACCGTGGCTTGCAAAGGTGTAGGAAAAGATACTTTTACCGGGCGAATGTTCCCCGTGTTCTTCTACGAACTTAGGTGCAAAACCGGACTCCAAAGCAATCTGATCTACCAGTTCTTTGTCGTAGAACGGAATTCCCAGCGCTTCTGCAACCATATGACCGATGGTACGGCCGCCGCTGCCAAATTCCCGACTGATGGTAATAATCTTTTTTTCCATAGCGTGCCCTCCTTGAAACCTTTTCTTTTATTATACCTGTGGCAGGAAAAAATGTCAATGATACTGTTCATGCACAAAAAAGAGGACATACCTCGGGTATGTCCTCTTTACATTGTGTTTACTTGATTTTAACACCGCAGACTAAACCGCCGCGGGTGCCAACCACCAGTGTGTTTTCGTACACAGCAGGGGATGCCTCAATATTGGATTTCAGGGAGAGAGTAGAGAGTGTTTCACCCTTGTGATTCAGCATGAACATCTGCCCCATAGAATCGCCTACCATGATATAAGCCTTTCCGTTCTCATCATATACTGCAACAGGAGAACTCCAGGTATAGTAATCCATAGATTTTTCCCAAACTTTTTCACCTGTTTCGGTATCAAAAGCGACCAGTTTGCCGTTCCATTCGTTTGGCAGACGGGCAATGGAATAGACAATTAAACCTTCCAATTCAGTGCCGGGCTTGCCCAGCAGAGGAGTGGATTGCACGCCGCCGGAGACACCGCTGACAGTATAGCAGTCAAATCTGGATTCCCAAACGATCTCACCTGTCTTGGCATCCAGTTTGTAGACACAGATGTAACCCTTGCCATTTTCTGCAGTCCAGTGCAGGGAGGGGGCAGTGTAGAGATAGCCACCATCCAGTCCGTTCCATTCAAAAACAGGTGTGGAGTTGGAGTCGTCCCGGGTGTCTTGCGCCCATACAAGGCTCATGGTATCCAAATCAATGCAGAAGAACATACCGCCGTTTTCGGAGATATACAGATACCGGTCTACGATCACCGCGCTGGGCTCATAGCCGATCCAGTAGGTATTCTTGTTGGAGCGACCGGTGGAATACCGGGTCTTGACAACTTCCTCAGGGTCAATGCTCAGCGTACCTGCGGCTTTGTCATAGTTGGTATTTAGTTTGATGGTGTAAAGCACACCGCTCTCGCCGGGCCATATTAAAGTATCCGTCTCTTTGTCTACCAAAGGACTGGAGTCGAAAGCAGCCCAATCCCGCTGGCTGAAAGCGTCGCTGCCGCTGCGCTCATAGAGGATCTTTCCGTCAATCAGGCTGACGATATACAGTCTGGGCACCTTACTGCCAATGTAGTCGCCGGAACCCACATACATAATGGGATAGCCTCTGGGGTCCAGCGAGCCGGCGCCCTTAAAGTTCATACCTACATAAATAGGATCCCGGGTATAAGAACCATCGTCCAGATCGTAGAAATAGATGTTGCCGTCCAGGGTGGCGTAAATAACTTCCACCAGGCCATCCTTATTCTTCTTATCCTGGTACATATTCATAATGGCCTTGGTTTCAGCATCCCATTCCACAATCAGGGGCTGGCCGGTCCAGCCGCTTCCGGGCCAACCGTTCAGAGAACCGATATTCTTCGTCCATTTCATTTCCAGCGCCTGTTCTGTCACAGATGCTGTGCCGTAGGAGGCACTGTTGCGGAAATTGTTACCCCGGAAGGTAGCAATACCAGGCAAAGCAAAGTATTCTTCCGGTTTACCAAAGGAAATGGGATTCTGTTGCTGGTAGTTATTTACAATTGCGCCACCGGAAATAACTTCCCAGCGAATACCCCAGTTTTTGGGGTTGGTGGAATCCACATATTCTGGGGTAAATGTGGGTTCGGGAATTGTTTCGGTGGGTTCGGAGGGGTCAGTGGGGGTATCCTCGCCTGTGGTATTGTCCATACTTTCACCGGTAGTTTCCTGATTGCTGGGTTTGGTATGTTCTGTGCCGCCCATAGAATCCTTCACGGAACGGAAGCGTACCATACAGATAACCGTGCAGACCAGTACTATTGCAGCGGCCACGGCCATCAGACGCAAAATGGTTTTTTGGGTCTTACGCAAAGACCGGTTGGTTTTTACCCGGGAAGAAGCGATGGTAAACAAAATACAACCAACCACCAAAACCGCCAAAATTACAAATAGCAGAATCAGCGCGGACTTCATTTCTGTGTATTGTTGCGTTAGCGCTGGATTTGCTAAAACCGTCTTCAACATAGAATCAACCTCCTATGAGCGTGGAAATCCAGTATATTATACCACTATATTTTTGTGGGTGCAAGTGCAATGCTGAAATATATTCTCGTTGAAAAACCGGCATAAATATGGTATAGTTTACCTATCAAATATCAGGAGAGTACTATGGAAAATATTATTGCATCTCTGGCGCTGGAATTAAGCCAGAAGACAGAATATGTCCGGAATGTGGTTACCTTGCTGGATGAGGGAAACACCATTCCGTTTATCGCCCGGTACCGGAAAGAAATGCACGGCAGTATGGACGATACAACCCTGCGTAATCTTGAGACGCGACTGCAATATCTGCGGAATCTGCAGGAACGAAAAGAAGAGGTGGTAAAATCCATTGCCGCCCAGGAAAAACTGACACCGGAACTGGAACAGGCCATTCTGGATGCCAAGACACTGGCAGAAGTGGAAGATTTGTACCGCCCCTATAAGCAGAAACGCCGTACCCGCGCCACTGTGGCAAAGGAAAAAGGTTTAGAGCCCTTGGCGCTGGCCATCTTTGCCCAAAATGGGGAAGACCCTGCTGCGCTGGCGCAGGACTACATTGATCCGGAAAAGGGCGTAGAGACTTTGGAAGATGCCCTGCAAGGCGCATCTGATATTATTGCAGAGATTATTTCCGACGATGCGGATATCCGAAAAGCCCTCCGGCTGAAAATGGAGCGTTTTGCCAATGTGACCGTGCAGGCCACCGATCCGGAAACCGATAGTGTATACAGACTGTATTACAGTTTCTCTGCCCAGGCATCCCGCCTGTTGAACCACCAGATTTTGGCCATCAACCGGGGCGAGCGGGAGGGATTTTTGAAAGTCTCTGCCAGTCTGCCCGGTGTGGAAGGTCAGGCGTTGGTATGCCGAATGGTATTGAAGCCCACCATGCAGGTCTCTGCCTTTGTGAAAGCGGCAGCGGAGGATGCCTTTGACAGGCTGATTGCTCCCAGTATTGAGCGGGAACTGCGCAATACTCTGACTGACCGGGCAGCGGAATCGGCGATTGCTAACTTTGCGCTCAATCTGAAGCCTTTGCTGATGCAGCCGCCGGTAAAAGGTTTTGTAACCATGGGCTTAGACCCTGGATATAAAAACGGATGCAAAGTGGCTGTGGTGGACTCAACCGGCCGTGTTTTGGATACCACTGTGGTATATCCCACATTCTCTCAGCGAAAAAAAGAGGAAGCCATTGACCAACTGTCTGCAATGGCTAGGAAACACGGAGTCAAGCATATTGCTATCGGCAACGGAACAGCGTCCCGGGAAACCGAGGCTATGACGGTTGAAATGTTGAAAAAACTGCCGGGCGTCAGTTATATGATTGTGAATGAAGCCGGTGCATCTGTGTATTCTGCTTCCAAATTGGCGGCAGAGGAATTCCCGGATTATGATGTAAACCTCCGTTCTGCCGTATCCATCGCAAGACGGCTGCAAGATCCGCTGGCAGAACTGGTGAAGATTGACCCTAAGGCGATCGGTGTGGGTCAGTACCAGCACGATTGCCCTCAGAAACAGTTGGATCAGGCCTTGTGCGGTGTGGTGGAAGACTGCGTGAATGCGGTGGGCGTGGACTTGAACACGGCCTCTGTCAGTTTGCTCCAGCAGGTCTCCGGTCTGAACGGTACTACGGCCAAGAATGTTGTGGCCTATCGGGAGGAAAACGGCGCATTTACATCCCGAAACCAACTGAAAAAAGTTCCCAAACTGGGTCCCAAAGCCTACCAGCAGTGCGCAGGCTTCCTGCGAGTGCCTGAGAGCAAGGAAATTCTGGATAACACCGGTGTCCACCCGGAGGCATATGGGGCAGCAGAGACCTTGCTGAGCCTTTGTGGCTATACCAAAGCCGATGTAGCAAAAGGTAACATCGCAGAGTTGGGTAGCCGTTTGGAATCCATAGGCATCTCCGAAGCGGCTGAGCGTTGTGGCGTCGGTGTACCTACGCTGGAGGATGTGGCTAAGGAACTGCAGAAACCCGGCCGTGATCCCCGTGATGACCTGCCTGCGCCCATTCTTCGCACGGATGTACTGGAGATGAAGGATTTGAAACCAGGTATGGTTTTGTCCGGCACTGTCCGGAATGTGATTGACTTCGGTGTGTTTGTGGATATCGGTGTCCATCAAGACGGTCTTGTGCATATTTCTCAGGTATGCAACCGAAAGATTCGCCATCCTTCGGAGATCGTGAAAGTGGGCGATGTGGTGAAGGTTGCGGTTCTGGAAGTGGATGTTGATCGGAAGCGCATTGGACTAACTATGAAAAATATTCCCAAAGAAACCTGATAATAGGCCTGCTGCCGAAATTTGGCAGCAGGCTTATTGTTATGAAAAACCACAACCTATTGACAAATTCCAAAAAGCGTTTATACTATATATATACAAGTGAACATACCGTTGAAACCTTTGGATATGCGTCGCAGAACCGAAGGTGGAGGACTCTCTGGAGAACACATTCAGTTGTGTGCCGAAGGTGCAAGGCAAATGCCGAATCTCTCAGGCAAATGGACAGAGATGCTGTCAATCGCAATTGCGATGATCCTGTGCAGGCAGTCCTCAAGGGTGCCTGTTTTTTTGTTACCAGAATTTAGAAAGAGGTAAATACTATGTTATCAAAGGTTCTTGACTCCATTGGCTTCGTATCCCAGTATGATGAGGAAGTTGCTCGCATGATGGCGGACGAAATGTCCCGCCAGCAGGATGGCTTGGAACTGATCGCATCGGAAAACTTTGCATCTCCTGCAGTGATTGCTGCAATGGGTACCGTGCTGACTAATAAATATGCAGAAGGCTTGCCTGGCAAGCGTTATTATGGTGGTTGCCAGTGTGTTGACGAATTGGAGACTTTATGTATTGAGAGAGCAAAGAAACTGTTCGGCGCAGAATTTGCCAATGTGCAGCCCCATTCCGGCGCGCAGGCCAATATGGCAGTGGAAGTTGCTCTTTTGAATCCCGGAGATACCCTTTTAGGTATGAGTCTTGCTAACGGCGGTCACCTGACCCACGGTTGTCCCGCAAACATCTCCGGTAAGTACTTTAATGCAGTGGCTTATGATGTCAACCCGGAAACCGGCCTGATCGACTATGATCAGATCCGGGATCTGGCCAAGAAGCACCAGCCTAAACTGGTGATCGCCGGTGCTTCTGCATACCCCAGAGCCATTGACTTTAAGATTTTTGCTGATATTGCCCATGAAGTAGGCGCTATCCTGATGGTGGATATGGCTCACATTGCCGGCCTTGTAGCCGGCGGCGCTCACCAGAGTCCTGTTCCTTATGCCGATGTAGTTACCACTACTACCCACAAGACTCTTCGCGGTCCTCGCGGCGGTCTGATTCTGGCGAAAGAAGAGTTCGCCAAGAAACTGAACTCTGCCGTGTTCCCCGGTACCCAGGGCGGTCCTCTTGAGCACATCATCGCTGCAAAGGCAGTCTGTTTCAAGGAGGCTATGACTCCTGAGTTCAAGACCTACGCTGCTAACATCGTATCCAATGCAAAGGTAATGGCAAACGCCCTGTTGAAGGAAGGGTTCGATTTGGTTACCGGTGGTACTGATAATCATCTGATGCTGGCTGATCTGCGGCCTATGAATATCACCGGTATCGAAATGCAGACCCGTTGTGATGCAAATCATATTACCCTGAATAAGAATGCTATTCCCAACGATCCTCAGAAACCCACCATTACCAGTGGCGTCCGAATCGGCACCGCTGCCGTGACCACCCGCGGTCTGGGCGCAGAAGAGATGGAGCGTATTGCCCATTGTATTGCGCTGACTGCCCGTGACTTTGAAGGTACTGCCAAGGAAGTCCGTGACACCGTTGCAGATATCTGCGAAAAATTCCCTATGTACAAATGATGTTTGCAAGTTTAAATCCCCCGGTGCATCAGCACCGGGGGTCTTGTTATGCAAGATATTCTAATATAGAATTGGCAAATGCTTGTGCGCCAAGAGCAGAGTGGTGAATCCTGTCCGGTGCATAACATTCCAATAAGTGGGGTGTCAGACCACAGCCTTCCACACAGACAATATCCATTTCCTTTAACAGATTACGGATTCGCTCCTCATATATATCTGTAATGGATAGCGCCCAATCATCTTTCAATGCGGGACACCAAAATAGCGGCACACAGAAAATTTCTGCATTAGGGTAAATCTGTTTCATCTTTCCCAGATACGCTTCTGCGTTTCCTATGAGATAGGGAATATCCTGCTGGTCGCAAAATTGTACCTCATCGTTGACAACGACCAATTCTCCATCTTGGTGTTTTGCCAGATCATTTAATCCAAGGATTATCAGAATAATATCGGGGTGGATGGTGTCATTTTCATCCAGACTATTGACATCATAGAAAAGAGATCCAACACCACGGTTGATAAACTTTGCAGATAATTTCCGGGCAACAGTAGGAGCAAAAGACAGGGAAGGCGTGGGAAAATATGCAGACTGGGTTATGGAATCTCCATAAAACAGAATTGTCTTGTTTTTTTCCTGTTCCACAAAGGAGAAGTTGCCTAAATGAAAGTCCCATAACCACATCTGTGCGTTGGCAGGCAGGAAGATCTCCAACCGGGTTAGACCGGAAGTTTCCTTTCTGTAGCGGAATGTACCTTCGCAGGAAGAGATGGGGAGTACCTGATTGTATAAAAATTTTCCATTTTCATACACATCAAATCCGCCAATGGTGGTGTATAAAACATTGTATTGATAAGAAAAGGATATTTCCTCAGAATCGGTGTCAAACACAAGACTTACACCGGCAGAAGTACGGCCGTTGTTTGCAAAAGACGGATTTATCCTGTCCAGTGAACAGATCTGCTTTTGCGTAAACCGGGTAGGACAGTATCGACCGTTTTCTTCAATTACCTCATAGACATTGTGAAATAAATCCTTCATACGAATTTCCTTACTTAATTTAAAGACATAGAGCCTTCTGCCAATATGGCAGAAGGCTCTAAAAATACAATCCAATTAACGGACCTTGCTGCCGGTGCCGATCCAACGGCCTTGCTGCTTCTTCTTTTCGTCGTCTTCCAACAGTTGCTCGTGGTTTTCGATAACCTTACGGAAGCCGGAGGCGTATCTCTCGATCCATTCCTTATCGCAGTGGATGAACCAAGGAATAGAGAAGCATTCGATATCAACAGACTTCTGCAGAGTGGGGTCTTCATCAGTCTTGTTAACAGCAAACTCGGTGAAGAACTTGTGGGTGTGCAGGCACTCGTTGCCGCCAGGGCCACACTGACCGTCGATTTCTGCTCTAACAGCCTCGCAGAAGCGGTTTACGGACAGACCGTGGAGTTCTTCTGCAACATACAGACCGTGGGGGCAGTACCAACCAGCCATATTGGAGCCGGTGCTCTCATCAACACGAATGGGACGGATGCCGGGCAGGCCTTCCAGCAGATCCCAGAAGTAGTTCATAGCGCGGCGGATTTCAGCGCATCTTTCATCGTAGTACTTCAACTGTACCCGTGCCAAAGCGGTGCAAAGTTGGTTTGCACGGCCCTTAACAGCGCCCATGGTGATGTAATAGTAGTGTCTCAGGTCGTCACATTCCTGGATGTGCTTCTCGTCAAAACGCTCGTGGTGGCCGTAAGCCAAAGCACGCTCGTAGTACTTTCTTTCGTTGGTAATGAACATACCCAACTCACCGGCAGCAAAGGATTTGCCGCTCATCATGGACATAGCAGCCACATCGCCGAAGGTACCCAACTTCTTGCCCTTGTACAAACCGCCCTGTGCGTGGGAAACGTCCTCGATAACCTTCAGGTTATGCTTCTTGGCGATTTCCATAATAGGATCCATATCGCAGGGATATGCCACGTAGTGGACAACCATAATAGCCTTGGTCTTGGGAGTGATGCAGCGCTCAATGTCAGTGGGGTCCATACTCAGGTTGTTGTCGATGTTGCAGAATACGGTCTTGACACCGAAGGTGTTTGCGGGAGCAGCGCTGGCCCAATAGGTCTTGGTGGTGCAGATCATTTCGTCGCCTTCCTTCAGACCAATCGCAAACATAGCAGCGGCCAAGGACATAGTGCCGTTGCAGAAGGGAAGGCCATACTTAACACCCTGCCATGCGGCAAACTCTTCGCCGAACTTCTCGCTGATGTCAGTGCCGGAGTAACGGTTGTTACGAATAACATCCAGCGCTACTTCCTCGTCTTCCTTGCCGATGATAGGCCAACGGAACAGTTCCTTGGGGGTTTCCTTGATAATAGGGGTGCCGCCCAACAATGCTAATTTTTCCATAATAATTCCTCTTTTCTTATTGATTTGTATTTTATAATTTTTAATTTTTATTCCATATCAAGGTTCAGCAACTTTATTGCGTTATAGCGGACAATTTTGTTGTAAACGTCCATAGAAATCATACCGGTTATTGCCATATTATCCAGGAACGGACCAAAGTCGTAGGGTAGGGATCCTGGCTTCATACTGATCTTTTCGCAGATATCTGTGCCGTAGAGAAGACGGTCAGAGAACTCTGTCATAAACTTGGCTGCGTATTCCGGATCACGCATCATAGCGGTACCGCCGCTGCCTGCAGACAGATCGCCATAGAGGTTAGGACATTCACGCATTAATCGCTCAATGGTGCCGGGAATCACTTTACTCCATTGGGGACCGTTACGCTCCTCTTCGCTTGCCAGTTTTGTGATTTCAGCCCAGAAATGATGAGAATGGCCCAAAATCTT
>JAFXBH010000023.1 GCA_017521875.1 Oscillospiraceae bacterium | reverse complement strand
GGTGCCGCAGGAATTGATCTTTCTGCACTGCAAGGCCGCACAATGTTGAATATTGACTCAGAGGAAGAAGGTATCTTCACCGTTTCCTGTGCCGGCGGCGCAAAAGTAAGTATTGCCATGCCCATCAACCGCCGTGCAGTATACGGTCCTTGTGTAAAACTGACCGTGGAAGGTTTGGAAGGTGGTCACTCCGGCGTGGAGATCCACAAAAACAGAACCAACGCAAACAAGGTTATGGGTGAATTTCTGAGCAGAGTGCAGAACATTATGCCAGTTTGCATCACCAAATTGGAAGGCGGCGCCAAAGACAATGCCATTCCCCGTTCCTGCAGTGTAACTATGGTTGCATTGGGAATGTATGTGGAAAAAATCAACCACATTGCTGCAGAATTGCAGAATGAAATTCGAGAGAAATTCGACGAGCCTAACGCCATTGTTCGCGGTGACAGTGTAGAAGCCCTGGGCGGAAATGCTCTGACTACCGAGTGCTCCTCTAAGGTGATTGCTTTGTTGAACGCCTCCCCCAACGGCGTTCAATCCTGGAGTCAGGACATAGATGGTCTTGTTCAGACCAGTTTGAATTTGGGTATCGTGACACTGGATGATGCGGTCCATCTTACATGGGCAGTCCGCAGCAGTGTAGAGCAGGAAAAAGCAGACTTACTTTCTAAATTACAGGATCTTGCCGCATTCTATAATGCCGAATGCACAATTCGGGGTGAATATCCTGCATGGGAATACAAAAAAGACACTGCCCTTCGGGATACAATGATCCGGGTATATAACAATATGTATGGAAAAACACCTGAGATTGTTGCAATCCATGCCGGCTTGGAATGTGGATTACTTAGTGAAAAACTGCCCGGCCTGGACTGCGTTTCCATAGGTCCGGACATGAAAGATATTCATACCAGTCGTGAAAAACTGGATATTGCATCAACTAAACGCACCTGGGAATTCCTTTTGGAAATTTTAAAGGCGCTATAATTGATAAGGGCTCACAATTGTGAGCCCTTTTTTCTGATTAAATTTTTTATCCACCGAATATCCTCGATGCTTAACACTTTAAAAAGTGACAGCAAACTTCCAAACAGGAGGATATACGCACCACCTCGCAAAACAGGGTTGATCAAAACTTCGGACAAAAAAACAGATATCACTGCCGCTAAGGCAGAGTGCAGCACCGTAGCAACAGGCATTAAATTCCCTGTTATTCTTAGCAGTCTTCGAACACTTAATATAAAATTGATAATATGGGTAATCAAAAAACTGTAGTAATATCCTTCCATGCCATACTGGGGCAAAAGAAAAAACAAAAACAAAACATCCAAACCGGACGTGATTATATTATACCGCACACTGGCCGTCTGTTGCCCTAAACCTTTAATCATCGCGTCTGTAATTGCATCGCAGTATAACATCGGTGCCAAGATTGCAAAGCGTCGTAAATGCACACCTGCATCTCGGTTCTTATAAAGTGCAATACACAGATCATCCCCCAGTACAAACAGTATTCCACCGAATAACAGGCCATAAAGCAATGCGATTCGCAGACTGCGTTGTGCGAGATAATGAATTCTTTGTCGACTTCCGGCTGCGGAACACCTTGCCAGTTCCGGAATCAACAATTCCGCTAAACCAAACAGGACTGCCATTGGAAACATTAAAATCGGAAATACCATGCCGCAGACTACACCAAATGCAGCCAACGGATTTCCAACCTTATTGCACATCGCAAGCCGTTTGGGGACCATCAAGTTCTCCGTGGTTGAAATTCCGGATTTCAGATCGTCAGCCAGCGCAAGTGGCACCGCTGTCTTAAGCAGTCTGTTTCGAATAGGTATGCGGTTACCGGAAACAGTATTTTCTGTTTTTTGTAAGTAGAGCAGACAAAGCAATGTAAAACAAGCGCTCATTCCACTCCCCAGCACAACCGATGCACAAGCCCGTACTGCATCGCCTCCGGCCCAAAATCGCAACAATCCTACCGTTAATCCTATAGAGCAAAACTGCTCAAGAATCTCCACGGCAGACAGTGTTCCAATTCGGTTTGCAGCCATAAAGTATCCAACCATCACGCCACACAGACAATTTACCGGCAAGAAAAAGGAATACATCCGTACAATATTTACCGTTTCAGGTTCTCCAATCCATTGCGTCGCAATTAAATGTGCCCCAAAGTACAGAATCAGCGCAACAAATCCGCTGCATATCAAACTGTATTTTATGCAACCGGATAGAACCCAACGTACGTTCTCCGGCCGTTTTTTTCCTAACTCTTCTGCCGTAAGATACATGGTTGCCGTACGAATCCCGGCAATAGCCGCCGTCATGGCTAATCCACCAACTGACAATACCAGTTGCAGCAAACCAATTCCGGTAGCACCTATCTTACCGGATAAATACACCTGAAATCCTGTGGATACAAATCTCAATACCAGATTAACACCTGTCAATAACAATGCATTATAAAATATTGGAAGTTTTTTGCCCAAACAAATCCCCCCTTGTCCAAGTCTATTCGGACAAAGGGGGATTTATTATGCTTTATTAATTTCATTGCAGTAGATGGCCAAAGGGCATTCCATACACTTGGGGGATCTGGCAGTACAAATCTCTCTGCCAAACAGAACAATCCGATGGCAAAAATCTCCACTTTCATCCGGCGGTAAGATACACCGCAACTGCTTCTCCACCTTCTCCGGATCACGGCCTTTCGACAGTCCCAGCCGCTCACAAATACGCATACAATGGGTATCGCATACCACACTGCCCGGCACTTGATATAAGTCTCCTAGCAAGAGATTTGCCGTCTTCCGTCCAACACCAGGGAGTTGCAGTAACTCTTCCATCGTATTGGGAACGTGGCCATTGTATTTCTCAAGCAGCATCTGACAGGCCGTTACGATATCCTTTGCCTTTTGCCGGAAAAAACCACAGGAATGTATGTATTTCTCAACATCTGCAATATCTGCATTGGCCATTGTTTCTAAAGTTGGATAAGCCTGAAAAAGAGCCGGTGTTATCAGATTTACCCGGGCATCAGTACATTGTGCCGACAGTCGAACAGCAATCATCAGTTCATAGTCTTTTCCGTAATGCAATGCACATAACGCATCCGGATAACGCTCCTTTAATGCCTGAATAATATCATTTACTTTTTGTTTCATATCATCACATCCTTTACCTTCATTCTAACATAATTTTTTCTGTAAGAAAAGAGAAAATTATGTGGAACAGAACAAACTCATTGCGGATATGATGATATGTAATCGTCGGATCAATGATCCGCGTGGCTTTGGTGCGGCGGCTCTGCCGCCGCCCGGCTTGGTCAGTACATATTTTCTTCTAATATCTCCGCTGTAAGGGCAGAAATCTCATAGGCTGTTCGCTCCTGTGGCCCGGAATCTGTTTGTTTGGTGTAGATGCGACTTTGCAATCTTCCATGAATACTGATCACATCCCGTGTATGGCACCGTGATACCTCCTGCGCCACTCTACCCCACAAAATACACGGGAGATAATCCGCTCTGTGAAAGGCCCGCGGTACCGCCAGCATTGCATCACATATCTCCCTCCCAAGGGGAGTCAGCCGATATGTCGGTTCCCGGCACAAAGGTCCTTGAATGACAACTTCATTCAACGGTTCACCATCTTCTGCAATAACGGATAAAGCAAACACATAAATGATCAGATGTCTTACTCCATCACCACGCTGGTTGTAAGATCGAACTTG
>JAFXBH010000233.1 GCA_017521875.1 Oscillospiraceae bacterium | reverse complement strand
TGGCTATGGCTATGGTTATGGTTATGGCTATGGATGCGATTATAATCAGCATAACTCCAAATCCAAAAAGAAAAATAATTCCGAAGAATAACAGATTTTGCGGGGGCTAATTTATGAAGGAAATGTTTACGGACCTTCACACGCATATTCTTCCAGGGTTTGACGATGGTGCTAGAACTGTTGACGATGCGCTGGCAATGTTGCAGATGCAAAAAAAGCAGGGTGTGGAACGAGTCGCATTGACCCCACATTATTATCCGATACAGGAATCGTTGGATGAGTTTTTAGAGCGGAGACAATTGGCCTATCATTCCTTAATGGAAAAGTGGGATGCTGATATAATGCCTATTCTTCGATTAGGTGCCGAAGTTTGTTACTCACCGGTATTGGCGCAGATGGATCTATCTAAACTGACCATCGAAAAAACAGACTATCTTTTATTAGAACTACCGGACGAGAATGTACCATTTGGTATCGATGAGGTAATGCACAATATGCTGCAGCAGGGCATTATACCGATATTGGCCCATGTTGAACGCTGCGCCTATTTTCGGCAACAACCGAATCGCCTATATGATTTGATTCAAAAAGGTGCGCTTGCACAAGCCAGTGCTGCTACACGGAGATGTAAAAAGGACTGGAAATTCGTGAATATCTGTATTCGGAAAGGCTTAGTTCATATTATTGCCTCTGATACCCATCGATTGGATATGAAACCTCCATGCCTTGGGGCAGTACTTTCCAACGTGGATATAAATATAGCACAGTGGTCAGAGGAGTTTGCATGGTCTGTTTGGAATAATTTGCCGGCTCCGGTGTTTTCTTATAGGCCAATTAAATTGGGTTTGCTAGGGTATTATTAGAGTATTTATCTATCAATCAACATGTTGGGAGATATGATGTATGAGTAAGGATACAAGGTATGCAACGGAATCCTGTGATGCAAGGGAATGCAATCAGGAATCAAAAAACAGAAGAATAAGACGACGTTTTTCTGTTGAACACTGGCATATTATCGCTTTGTTTGTGCTGGTTTATGATTTGATTGTGGTCAACTGCGCCTATTTTATGGCTTTATGGCTTCGATATGATTGTACTTATTCTGCAATCTCTGATGAATTCTTACGCGCTTGGTTTCTGTTTGCGCCAATCAATAGTGTGATATCTCTGGTTGTGTTTTATATTCTGAAGTTATATCGCAGCATGTGGCGTTTTGCCAGTTTTGATGAACTTAAGAGAGTGTTTGTGGCTTGCGGTATAAGTAGTATACTGCATGCTATAATAATCTCATTTATCTTCACACCAATGCCAATTTCTTATTACCTTGTGGGCAGCGGCATTCAATTTGTGTTTGTTTTGGGTATTCGTTTTGCCTATCGCTTCATAATTTTTGAACGTAGTAAGCGAAAGAAAATGATCCAATGTGCGTCTGCCAGCCGCGTTATGCTGATTGGCGCTGGTTCCGCCGGTCAAATGATCCTACACGATATTCAAAAATCGGACAAACTTAATGATATAGTTTGTTGTATTATAGACGACAATCAGAATAAGTGGGGTAGATACATAGATGGTGTACCGATTGTTGGCGGCAGAGATGATATCCTTCTGAATGTAGAAAAATATAAGATAGAAAAAATATACCTTGCCATTCCCAGTGCAAGCGCTGCAGAACGTCGGGATATACTGAACATCTGCAAGGAAACCAGATGTGAACTTAAAAATATGCCCGGCGTGTACCAATTTGCTACCGGCTCGATCAGTATTAGTGCAATGAAGGATGTGAAGATTGAAGACCTTCTTGGCAGAGATTCTGTAAAAGTTGAAATGGATGAAATTCATGCATTTATTTCCGGTAAAGTGATTCTTGTAACCGGTGGTGGCGGATCTATTGGCAGCGAACTTTGCAGACAAATTGCCCGCTATAAGCCTAAGCAACTGATCGTACTGGATATATACGAAAACAATGCCTATGACATTCAGATGGAATTGCAGGATAAATATCCCGATCTAAATCTGAAAGTGCTGGTTGGCTCTGTTCGCGACAGCCGCAGGCTCAATCAGATATTTGCAAAATACAAGCCCGATGTTGTGTATCATGCAGCCGCCCATAAGCATGTTCCTATGATGGAAGCAAGTCCCTGCGAGTCCATCAAGAATAATGCCATCGGCACCTATAAAACTGCTTACGCTGCAATGATGAATGGCTGCAAGCGGTTTGTGTTGATCTCCACAGATAAGGCAGTAAATCCTACGAATATTATGGGTGCCTCCAAGCGAATCTGTGAGATGATCGTGCAGAGTTTTGACAGAAAAATTCGAGCAGGCGAGACACATAAATTACATCCGATCCATTTTCATGCTGAGGAGGGAGAGAAGAGTTCTCACCTGGAGGGCCTGCATAATATCCAGCCGAAGACAGAATTTGTAGCAGTTCGATTTGGTAATGTTTTAGGTAGCAACGATTCCGTGATTCCTCGCTTTAAGGAACAGATTGCCAGAGGAGGTCCGGTTACCGTTACCCATCCGGACATTATTCGTTATTTTATGACCATTCCAGAGGCGACATCCCTTGTATTACAGGCAGGATTATATGCTGCCGGCGGGGAAATTTTTGTATTGGATATGGGATCTCCTGTGAGAATTGATACGCTTGCAAGAAATCTGATCAGACTCTCCGGTCTAAAGCCCGATGTGGATATTAAAATTTCCTATACAGGTTTGCGTCCGGGTGAAAAACTGTATGAAGAGAAATTAATGTCTGAGGAAGGTCTGCGTACCACCCCCAATCACTTGATTCATATTGGCACACCGATTCCTTTTGATGAGGATGAATTTCTTGAACAATTACAGAATCTGATGGATGAAGCGTATAATGGCAACGAAGATGAAATCCGTCAAATGGTTGCCGAGATTGTACCTACATATAAACCCACATATGATTCCAAGTGTGCTGAAAAGGAATTAGAATGTGTTGTGTCATAGTGTTTCTGGGACAGTTTGAAAATATTTCTGTCTAGAATTGGTTGAGGGTATTTATCGCATAGCACAAAGGTTCGGCGTATGATCTAGTTAAATTGATGAAAATGAGGGTGTAGCAGTAAATGTACAGAAAATTTGTTAAATCATTTGCAGATGTATTTCTGGCGCTTATCGCAAGCATTGTTTTACTTCTTCCTATGCTTCTAATTGCCTTTGCAATTTATGTAGATGATCCCGGCAAGGTGCTGTTTAAGCAGAGAAGAGTGGGGCGGAAGAAAAATGGTAACCTCACTTATTTCAACCTGTACAAGTTCCGTACAATGAAACTAAGCACTCCCAAAGATGTACCGACCCACATGCTGGAAAATCCTGAGCAGTATATTACCCCGGTAGGTCGTTTTCTCAGAAAGACCAGCCTTGATGAATTGGTCCAAATTCCTATGAACATTTTAACCGGACAGATGAGCATCATTGGCCCCCGTCCTGCCTTGTGGAATCAAGATGACCTGATTGCAGAACGGGATAAATACGGTGCCAATGATATAAAACCGGGACTTACCGGCTGGGCGCAGATCAACGGCAGAGATGAACTGGAAATTGATGAGAAAGCAAAATTTGATGGTGAATATGTGGACCGTATGAGTTTTATCTTTGATTGCAAATGTTTCCTCGGCACAATTATTTCCGTATTTCGATCCGACGGTGTAGTTGAAGGGGGAACAGGAGAACTGAAAAAACAAGAAAGTCTGAAAGAGAAGAGCAAACAATGAAAAGAATCCTGATTACAGGTGCAGGCAGTTACATAGGGGCATCATTTGCTAAGTACCTGACGGACAATTTTCCCAATGCGTATGAAGTGGATACGGTAGATATGCTTACAGATTCTTGGAAGGAAACATCCTTTTCTTCCTATGATGCCATTTTTCATGTGGCTGGAATTGCGCATATCAAGGAAACCCAAGAGAATGCCCCGCTATATTACAAGGTAAACCGTGATTTGCCGGTCCAAGTTGCGGAAAAGGCAAAAGCAGATGGCGTGAGTCAATTTGTGTTTTTAAGCACGATGAGTGTCTACGGAATGGAAACCGGCGTCATCACCAAGGATACCATTCCCTGCCCCAAAAGCAATTACGGAAAGTCCAAACTCCAAGCGGAACAAGGTCTTTCCCAGTTGGCGGATGATCATTTTAAGGTAGTCATTCTGAGACCGCCGATGGTTTTTGGCGCCGGATGCAAAGGTAATTACCAAACAATTGCCAAGATTGTTGATAAATTGCCTGTCTTTCCCAAGGTGAAAAATCAACGCAGTTTGATTTATATAGATAACCTGTGTTCCTTTGTGAAGATGGCAATCGATAAGGAGTTGTCCGGACTTTATTTCCCGGATAATGCCCATCGCGTGGATACTTTTAGTATGGCAAAGGCAATAGCCGATGCCAAAGGCAAGAAAATTTGGTTCAGCAGTTTGCTGGGACTTTGTGCAAAGGCGGCAGGTGTTTTTATTCCTATGGCCAGAAAGGCGTTTGGAACTTTGGTTTATTCCAACACAGAGGATTTTGCGTACTGCTATTGCGTTGTGAACAACGCGGACGCCTTACGATTCAGCGCGGAGCAGGAAGATAAAGTTTAACAGTAAATTGCGGAGGATGAAATGGGAGAGCCAATTCGTATCTTAAATGTGGTAGGTCGTATGGACCGGGGCGGCATCGAAACCTTGATTATGAATATTTACAGAAATATTGACAGAGATAAGGTGCAGTTCGATTTCTTGGCCCATTACGGCAAACTCGATGCAGATTATAATGAAGAAATCCGTGATCTAGGCGGCAGAATCTATGAAATGCCGGTTATTAAGACTACGGAAAAGGCCTATTACTCTCGCATTTTTAAGTATATAGCGGCATTAAAGCGGTTTTTTAAGGAACATCCGGAATATCGCATTGTTCACGGCCATATGACAAATACCGCTAGTATATATATGCCCATTGCAAAAAAGTACGGCAATGTAGAGTGCTGCATTGCCCATAGTCATTTGGCGCAGACACAAAAATCAGCGGGTAAATTCACGAATATATTGACAGATATTTTGCGTAAGCCACTAAAAAAGCATACAACGGATTTGTTTGCTTGTTCGGAGGCGGCGGCAGCCTGGTTATTTCCTCGTGAGGACATAGAAAATGGAAGGATTCGATATGTCCACAACGGCGTGAATACGGATGTGTTTTGTTATGACCTCTTCAAGAGGGACAATGCTCGCGAAAAACTCGGTATTTCTCATGGCAGAACAGTGATTGGACATGTGGGACGATTCTATCATCCCAAGAATCACGAATTTATTATTGAAGTATTTGAACAGTATATAAAAATAGATCCCAATGCAGTTCTGCTGCTGGTAGGCGGCGGAGAACTGATGCCTGAAATTCAGCAACTTGTGAAGAACAAGGGGTTGGAAAATTCTGTGATATTTACCGGTGTTCGCAGTGATGTTGCAGACCTTATGCAGGCAATGGATCTGTTCTTAATGCCTTCCCGTTATGAAGGTCTTCCGGTTGTAGGCATAGAGGCGCAGGCCAGCGGTTTGCCGTGCCTGTTTTCCAACGCTGTGCCGGATGAAGTAGATATTACGGGTAGGTGCCTTTTTTTGGATTTGAATCAGTCCGCCAGTGTGTGGGCAGACAATATCGTATCCTTACTTAAAAAGTATTACGAAAGCGATAGAACGGCTACGCAACAGGAAGTTATAAACGCCGGATACGATATTAAACAGGTAGCAAAAGATATGCAGGAATTTTATCTGATGCACCATTACGATAGAGAAGTTGTTACCAATAAGCAGTGAGATATATCTGCGGAACTTTGACCCGAATAGATTTTTTAAAAACGTGTTTTCCTTGGGAGGACAATGCATGAACGTGCTATACATAGCCTTTAGTGATTTTTCAAATTTATACTTTGGCGCAAATAAGAAGGTTATCAGCCAATGCAAAGCGCTGGAAAAACTGGGGAATACCGTTACTTTGATGGGAAGATACCGCTCCGATATAGCAAAGATCTCCACAGACGGCTCGGTAGAGCCTGTCAGAAAATATCAGACAAGCGGGGTTGATTTACTCAATAAGGTGCTGAATAAAAAGCGCCTTTCCTCTGCAATTCGGAAATATGTGCAGGATAAACACTTTTCGCTGTGCTATATTCGGTATGACCTGTCTACGCCTGATTTCCTAAAAACGGTTAAAGCGCTTAAGCGGGTTTGTGATAAAATCGTTATTGAAATTGCCACATACCCTTACCAGAAGGAATACGCCAATGCGCAATTCTCTGGGATTCGCCTTTGGATGGACGATTATTATGGTCGAAAACTAAAGGACTATGTGGACTATATGATTTCCTTCTATGAAGTAGAGGGCGGCCGTATATTTGATATTCCTGTGATTCAAGTACCGAATGGATTTGACTTCTCAAACAGTAAGGTGATCACAGATCCCACTGTGCCGAAAGATATCCATATTGCGGCGGTATCCACTATGCGGGAATGGCACGGCTATGAACGGTTTATTGAGGGAATGTATCAGTATTATGCCAATGGTGGAGAGAGAAATATTATACTGCACCTGGTAGGCACTGGCCCTGAATATACAAAATATATGACACTTGTTGAAAAGTATGCACTGCAGGAAAAGGTGATTTTCCATGGGGCTATGCACGGCGATGAGTTGGGAAAACTTCTTGAGCGTTGCACAATTGGTGTGGATTCTCTGGCTAGACACCGTTCCGGTATTTCTGTATTAAGTTCCTTGAAGAGCCGTGAATATGGTGGTGTGGGAATCCCGTTGATTAACTCCTGTAAGATTGATATTATGGAAGACGATTATCCCTATTGCCTGTATACATTGGCAGATGAGTCGGCCATTCCTATGGAGGATGTCATCGCATTCCATGACCGCGTATATGCTGGAAACAACCGGGCAGAGGTAGCCGCACAAATCCGTAGTTATATTGAAGAGCGGTCGGATATGAATGCGGTTATGAAGAAGGTAATGGATAGAGTAGTATAAGCGCATTATTTTGGAGAATTTATCTGCTTTTGGGATATTGCGTGATAAGCATATGCTATCCTTGGAGTTATTAGCAAAAAATTATAGGATACGGCCTTGGAGACTATTTTCTGCTTAACTGCAGCAAAATGGTTAATCTGAGGAGGAAAAAATGATGAAAATTAAGGTCAATACAATTGGATTGATATTTTTAGTAGCAGGTTTCTTTTTGATACTGCTTGGGATGCTATTTGATTCCCCGCAGTTTTATACGTATGTTACTTTAGTTTATTGGGTTATCGGTGTTGTTTATTCTTTGTTGGATATTAGACATAATTTCCCGCTTTTTAGTTATAATGTTGGATTTTTCTTCTTTTTATTGGGCGGATATTTTATTGACTTTTTAAAGGAAGGAAATTTTTCGTATTTTCTGGATAGTTCTGCTCCGGCAAGCGATAATGCGGTGAAACATACCTGCTTTTGCCTTATGCTTACCTCTGTGGTTATAAATGCTACATACATAGCGTTTAGTAAGAAAAAAGATTATGTTACGAAGGTAAGGATTGATAATAACACAAGCAAAGTATTTATTTTACGAAAAATTCTTGTTTTATTACTTGTGCTCACATACGCCTGCGATTTGTACTGCTCCATCACAGATATGATTTTTGTGAGATCGGTATCTTATCGGGATTCAATGATGTATCTTTCTAATACATCGGTAATCATTGTTAGTTTATCATCCTTATATTATATTTTGCTCTTTATTTATTGGGCGACATTGCCACCAAAATGGCCTACAATTATTTCAATCCTTTCATTGATACTAACAGGAACTTTTAATCTAATTGCAGGAGACAGAGGTGGATTTATAAGTTCTTGTCTTGTGATCTGCTATTTTATATTGTTCAGAAACAAATTTGGTTTATGTGATATTGTTATAAAGAAAAAGGTTGTTTTTGTTGCAATTCTTCTAATCCCGTTTGTTATGCATGGCTTACAAGCAATTTCTTATATACGGAACAACCAGGATTATGAAGAAAATGTTGTTGATGGAATGGCGTCCTTTATTTATACACAAGGTGGAAGCGTAAGAATTATTGCCGAAGGTTATGACCTTGATGCAGAAATAAACGATTTAGTTGGAGGTAAGCGTTCCTTTACATTTGGTGAAATAAAAAGATATATGAAGTCAAATATCTTTACAAGAGTACTTACCGGTGAGTCTAAAAGTCTTCGAACAATTGAAGATGCACAATCGGGAGAATCGTTTCAGCAAAGTTATGGATACATCCTCTCGCCGTATGCCTATTTTAGACAAGTGGGCGGTGGTAGTACGTATATAGCGGAAGTGTACTACGATGGCGGATATATTTTCCTTTGCATTTTTAATCTATTTATTGTATTTTTACTGTTAAAAATGGGCAGTGGCGGAAGCAATTCCATAATTGGGAATGCAATCATGTTTAATATAATCCGATTCATTCCTTTGCTGCCCAGAGGAATTGCATTTAAGTGGTTTACCGACACATTTGCAATACAGAATTTGATAGTATTTTTGGCAGTGTGGCTATTTTTACATGAGAAATCTACAAATAAAGCACCAAAGATTTACAATACTAGCGATAACACATATGAAGATAAGAAATAGAACAATAAACCTTGCGCAACATTTGAAAAGAATCCTTGATGTGTGAGAGAAGGGTGCCATTATGCTTCCAACAAATATTTCCTTAAATAATAAAACAGTTCTGGTTACCGGTGCGGCAGGCTTTATTGGAGCAAATCTGGTTAAGGAATTATTCCGCAGCATACCGGCAGTCAAGGTTGTTGGCTTGGATAATATGAACGATTACTACGATGTTTCCATCAAAGAGTATCGTTTGCATGAAATTGAGGTTCTTGCATCTGAACACTCGACAT
Source organism: Oscillospiraceae bacterium (assembly GCA_017521875.1). Lineage (GTDB taxonomy): Bacteria > Bacillota > Clostridia > Oscillospirales > Oscillospiraceae > Faecousia. The sequence continues at coordinate 6,894 of JAFXBH010000233.1, read as the reverse complement.
CTACATGGGAATTCGTCCAAGGGAGTATTGCTGACCGGGATTTAGTGGAAGATTTGTTTCACAAACATAAATTTGCTGTTGTTGTGAACCTTGCCGCCCAGGCTGGCGTCCGGTATTCCATTGATCATCCCGATGTGTATATCGAATCCAATCTCATTGGATTTTACAACATTTTAGAGGCTTGCAGACATAACCCGGTGGAACACTTGGTTTATGCATCCTCTTCTTCGGTGTATGGGTCTAACACCAAAGTACCCTATAGCACAGAGGACAAGGCTGATTCCCCGGTCTCTTTGTATGCTGCGACCAAGAAATCCAATGAACTCTTAGCCCATGCGTATTCCAAACTGTACAATATCCCTGCAACAGGATTGCGTTTCTTTACAGTCTACGGCCCGGCAGGTCGTCCGGATATTGCCTACTTCAGTTTCACAAATAAACTGTTGAAAGGTGAGACGATTGAAATATTTAACTATGGCAACTGTATGCGGGACTTTACCTATGTAGATGATATTGTAGAGGGCGTGAAGCGTGTGATGCTCCGTGCTCCGGAAAAACAGCAAGGCGCAGATGGGCTGCCGATTCCTCCCCATAAGGTATATAATATCGGCAATTCCAATCCGGAAAATCTGATGGACTTTGTCCAAATATTGTCTGATGAATTGAAGACCTCCGGTGTTCTACCCGGTGACTATGATCTGGAATCCCATTGCCGCCTTGTTCCTATGCAACCGGGAGATGTAGTTGCCACCTATGCAGATACACAAGCGCTGGAAGCAGATATGGGCTTTAAACCGGATACATCGCTCCGAGAAGGTCTCCGCCGTTTTGCCCAATGGTATAGAAATTTTTATAATACATAATTGAGGAGCAATCACTATGAAGATAGCAGTTGCAGGAACTGGTTATGTGGGATTATCCATAGCAGTTCTCTTGGCGCAGAATCATGAAGTAAAAGCGGTTGACATTATTCCTGAAAAAGTGGATATGATCAATAATCGTATTTCACCGATTCAGGATGAGTATATCGAAAAGTACCTGGCGGAAAAAGAATTGAATTTGACTGCCACGCTGGATGCTGAGGCAGCCTACACAGATGCAGAGTTTGTAGTAATTGCTGCGCCTACCAATTATGACACAGCAAAGAACTTTTTTGACACCTCTGCGGTGGAATCGGTTATTGAGACTGTTCTGAAAGTGAATCCCAGTGCCATTATGGTGATCAAGTCCACCATCCCTGTTGGGTTCACCGCATCTGTTCGTGCCAAGTATCAGACGGACAGGATTCTGTTTAGTCCGGAATTTTTAAGAGAGTCTAAGGCATTGTATGACAATTTATATCCCAGCCGCATCATTGTGGGCACCGATGTGAATAATCCTAAATTGGTGTGCGCGGCAGAAACCTTTGCAGGCCTTTTGCAGGAAGGTGCTATCAAAGAGAATGTGGATACGCTGATTATTGGATTCTCAGAAGCAGAGGCAGTCAAACTGTTTGCCAATACCTATTTGGCTCTCCGGGTTTCCTATTTTAATGAACTGGATACCTATGCGGAAATGAAAGGCCTGAATACACAGCAAATTATCAGCGGTGTTTGTCTGGATCCCCGTATTGGTAACCACTATAATAATCCGTCTTTCGGATACGGCGGCTATTGTCTGCCAAAGGATACCAAACAGTTGCTGGCCAATTATGAAGATATCCCTCAGAATATGATGACTGCGATCGTAGAGAGCAACCGCACAAGAAAAGATTTTATAGCCAACCAGATCCTAAGAATGGCAGGCTACTATGATTACAATGATCGTGGCCAATTTGATTCTGCTGCGGAAAAGCAATGCGTCGTGGGTGTTTATCGGCTGACGATGAAAGCCAACTCTGATAATTTCCGGCAAAGCAGTATCCAGGGCGTTATGAAACGCATTAAGGCAAAGGGCGCGACTGTTGTGGTTTATGAGCCCAGCCTGGAGAATGGAACGACATTCTTTGGCAGTCAGGTTGTGAATGACTTGGAGGCTTTTAAGTCTATGACCGATGTGATCGTTGCCAACCGATATGATGACTGTTTAGACGATGTAAGACAAAAGGTATACACCAGAGATCTGTTCCGTTGTGATTAAAAAATAAACCGCCTTAGAGTGATCTAAGGCGGTTTTTATTATGTTCTTGCCCGTGGAAGCAGTTCGTTTTGAATCATATCTACCAGTTTGTCCGTTTCTTCCTGGGTGGTATCCCGGCAGAGAGAAACACGGAAAGACCCGTCAATTACCTCCGGGGATAAACCCATAGCAGACATCACGTGGCTACGGTGTCCTTTTGCACAGGCTGAGCCGGCGGATACATAAATCCCTGCATCCTGCAGAATGTTGATGGAGTTCTGGGTTGGTAAACCGGGAACGGATAGAGACAAAATATGAGGGGCGCTATGGTCGCCGTTGATGATCAATCCTTTTAAATTGCCAAGTCGATCAATCAGGCTGGTTAAAAGCGCTTTCTCCCTGGCACAATCCTGTTCCATAGTGGCTTTGACAGCCTCGCAGGCGGCAGCAAAACCGAAGATAGCGGGAGTAGCCTCTGTACCGCTGCGAAAACCGTATTCCTGCCCACCGCCTAATAAAAAGGCAGGGAAGGACTTTAGTTTTGGACTAATATACAGTGCGCCTGCGCCTTTTGGCCCGTGGATTTTGTGTGAGGATACAGAAATCAAATCTGCACCGAGTGTTTTAGCAGAAAATGGAATTTTTAAAAAACCTTGTACTGCATCGGTATGGAATATGGCGTCCGGACAAACCTTGTGTGTCAATTTTGCCATCTTGGATATAGGCATCACAGAACCGGTTTCGTTGTTTACCATCATAATGGAAACCAAAAAGGTATCCTTACGCAGAGCGGCATTCAAGGAGTCCAGGGAAATGTTGCCTAAATTGTCAGGTTGCAAATAAGTGATTTCGTATCCCTGATGCTCCAACTCGTTCATACAACGCAGAACTGCGTGGTGTTCAATTGCGGTGGTGATGATGTGCCTGTTCTTTTTGCCATATCGTTTGGCTGTGCTGAAAATCGCCCAATTGTCGGCCTCAGTACCGCCGGAGGTGAAGAATATGCGATCCGGCTCAGCCCCCATAGCGGCTGCAACTTTGCGTCGCGCCCCACGAAGCAATGCGGAACTTTCTATGCCAAATTCATATAATGCGCTTGGATTTCCCCAGTTTTGTACTAAGGCGTCAGTCATCGCCTGTACGGCCTCCGGACATGGCTTTGTGGTAGCAGAGTTGTCTAAATAAATCATTTGTGGTAGCCTTTCCAAACTTATTTACCTACGCAAAAACGCTCAAAAATTCTTGCAGTGATATCCTCTCTCACGGTATTTCCGGTTACTTCGCCCATGGCCTCCATAGCAGATTCAACATCAATCAGCACAGCGTCCGGAGTTTGTCCTGATTTCAGACCCTGCAATGCGGATAGCATAGATTCATAAGCCCGGCGAATGGCATCGTATTGTCGCGGATTGGTCAGAATAGAACCATCACAGGGCGCGTTGTTAGCAAATAATACATCAACGGTATCTGCTAATTGATCTAATCCTTCTCCGGACTTGGTGCATATAGAAATTACTTGCATAAAGGGAAGATCGGAGGGGACAACAACGGATCCCAGGTCAGACTTGTTGATCAGCGCAATAGAATTTTCAGCCTCCAGACAGATGTTGATGACATCTCTGTCTTCATCTGATAAGGGAGCAGATCCGTCACACACAAACAGAACCAAATCAGCATTCTCAACAGCCTGCTTGGAACGGTCAACGCCAATGGCCTCGATTCTGTCATTGGTTTGGTGAATACCGGCGGTGTCGATCAGCCGCAATCGGGTAGACCCCAGCATAACGGTTTCCTCCACCGTATCTCGCGTTGTGCCGGCAATTTCTGTGACGATCACCCGCTCGTAGCCGGCTAGTGCGTTCAGAAGGCTGGATTTGCCCACGTTGGGTTTTCCGACGATGGCAACAGTGACGCCTTGCTTTATAATTTGTCCTTGACCATATGTCTGCAAAAGTTCATATAATGCTTTAGCGTTTGTCCGAAGTGTTCCGGCATAATTATCCAGACCGAAATCCTCGATATCTTCATCGGGATAATCTAATACTGCATGAAAATGACTGCATAAATCAGTCAAGTGATTGTAAATAGGGGAGAGTTTCTTTTGCAAACGGCCGCCGACCTGCCCCGCCGCATTGGCGGCAGCATCAGCAGTCTCTGCCTCGATCAGATCAATGACTGCTTCTGCCTGTGTCAGATCCAATTGACCGTTGAGAAAAGCACGCTTTGTAAATTCTCCCCGTTTTGCAGGTATGGCACCGGCCACAAAGAGGGCATTCAGTCCCTCGGCCAATACGGCAGGAGATCCGTGGCAGTGAAATTCCACAGTGTCCTCACCGGTGTAGGTATGGGGCGCACGGGTGTAAACGGCCATACACTGATCAATGACACGACCTTTTGTATCTCGCAGGGTGCCCAATACCAATTTGCGGTTAGGTGCCTCCCAAAGGGGAGCACCGCTGTTTAATGTAAATACCTTTCCTGCTATATGAGCGCATCCATCACCGGTCAATCGCAGAATGCCAATGGCACTGACTTGATTGCCGGTGGAAATTGCAGCAATGACAGAAGACATACGATATCCTCCAATAGAACACGTTTGCTATGATCATACCACTTTTTGCGCAAAATTGCAATTATAAACGACGTTTTGTAGGGGTAAACTACCAGAGAGGTGATGATATGGATAAACTGGCTTATTCCGGAAAACTGACCGATGAAAATATAAGTAATATTTTTCGTAATGCGGCAGACTTTATTCGTCGTGAGTTGCGCTGCGGAGAGCATACGCTGTATGCCTATGCCATTGACGGCCTGATTGCGTCTGTCTACGCTTCGGACTATATCTTTAAGCCCATAACCCAACATCTGCATGGTTCTTCTATGGAGGAACTCTACCGGCATGCTATGGATGGGATGATATACAATAATGTAGCAAGCGGTTGTTCAGATTTGGACACAGTGGCATTGCTGCTTGTAAACGGATTCTGTGTCGTGTTGTTTCCCAATGTTGGCGCAATCGGATTTGAAGTGAGAACACCGGATAAACGGGGAACTTCAGCGCCGGAAGTGGAGAACACCATAAAGGGGGCTAAGGATGCCTTTGTGGAAACGATCCGCTCCAATACCAGTTATATTCGGCGTCATTTACGCAGTCCGGATTTACGACTGTATGAAACCCAGGTGGGAAAACGCAGCCTGACAAATGTGAGCATAATTTGGCTGGAAGGAATCACCAATCCCCAACTGGTGGAACGAATGAAGGATAGAATTGCCCAAATTGATATTGACGGTATGATATCTCCGTCCTCTGTTGAAGAATATGTAACAGGTTCGAGGACAACTGCTTTTCCGCTTATACAGTACACAGAACGCCCCGACAGATTTTGCCAGGGAATATTGGATGGCAGAGTGGGTTTGCTTGTGGACGGATTGCCGGTGGGATATTTAGCGCCTGCGGATCTGATGTATTTGATGGATAGTCCCGAGGACCGCGGTCGGGATTATATTGGCGCATCTGCCATACGAATATTGCGGTATTTGGCATTGTTTGCAAGTTTGCTGCTCCCGGGAATCTATATTGCACTGGCAGCATACCACCAAGCGGTAATACCGTTGCCTCTGCTAAAATCTATTATTGAAAGCAAACAGGCAGTGCCGTTTACCACTATGTCAGAGGTGCTGGGATTGTTGATTGCCTTTGAACTTCTGCAGGAATCCGGTATCCATCTTCCTCAGGCAATCGGCCAGTCTGTGTCAGTCATTGGCGGTATTGTGGTAGGCACTGCAGCGGTGGAAGCGGGAATCATTTCTCCGGTGGCACTGATTGCGGTGTCGATTGCGGGTGTGTGCGGTTTTGTGCTGCCAAATCGAGACTTGGCAAATGCCATACGGGTATGGCGATTCTTTATAGCAGTCTTATCCGCGCTGGCAGGTTTGTATGGAACACTGGCAGGCATACTGATTCTGCTGATTCACCTTTGGGGATTAAAGAGCCTTGGGGTTTGCTATTTGGATCATACTGGCCATATCTTACGCAAGCGGTTAAAGAAAGAGGTATATCGAACTGCAAAGCTGAATCCGCAGGATAGGAGAAATCAAAAATGAAAACGATCAGGATACTTGCCTATACTTTGATTCTAAGTGCTTTATTTTTTGTTCCGTTAGACCGTGTTGAAATTGCTGATTTGGAACCTATTCAGGCAGTGTGGCTTTTTCAAGATGGAGAAGAAATAATCTTAAAAACAGATACAGAGGATATAGGCAAGGGCGCTACAGTACAAGAAGCGCTGATTAATATGAAAGAAAACAGTTCTGGCATTATTTATCTGGATACGGCGCAGTATCTACTCGTCTCCCAATCTGCCCAACAACAAATCGCTGATATGCAGCCATATTTAAAAGGCTCGGCATTGGTGTGCATATGGAATGGCCAGGGAGATATGAGTGAAGCGGTAAAGTATGCCGATTCTCACAAGGTCGGAGGGAAATTGAAAAACTGGAAACCGGACAGTGAATTGCCGAGTTTGCATTATTTTATAAAAAAAGAATAGGTGCAACAACTGGTATTTTGGTGGAGAAACACGAAATAGAAATAAAATTGTAAAAACACGAAAAAAGTTATTGACAAGTGGTAGGTGGTGTGATAGAATGATCAGGCTCACGCGAGAGCGGGAGCGAGATGTACCTTGTAAATTGAATAACGCAAAGACGAACAAGTAACACCTTGGACAATTATAAAAGTAATGGAATTGTTTAAGCGTTTTAGAACGAAAAACAGCCAACGAAAATTCTTGAGTA
>JAFXBH010000022.1 GCA_017521875.1 Oscillospiraceae bacterium | reverse complement strand
TTAATTTCACATAAACACTTCCTTTCCCGTGTAGTATACTATAAGTTCCCACCAGTTGCAACCGGGATTTGACACAAAGCCCCTTTCGTGGTAGGATGAAAAAAGAAAGGAAGATGCCTATGGAACGCTTTAGCCGCACCCGGTTTTTGCTGGGAGATGACGGAATGCAGAAATTGAAAAATGCCCATGTGGCCGTGTTTGGCTTGGGTGGCGTTGGCGGCTATGTGGCAGAAGCCCTGGCTCGCTCCGGTATCGGGGCGCTGACCTTGGTGGACCACGATACCATCAGCCTGACCAACATCAACCGGCAGATCTTGGCCACCCGGGAAACCGTGGGGCAGGACAAGGTGCTTGCCGCCGCTCAGCGGGTGAACGCCATTGACCCGGAGATCCGGGTGGACGCCAGAAAGACTTTCTATCTGCCGGAAACCGCCGATACCTTTGATTTTTCCAAGTTTGACTATGTGGTGGACGCCATTGACACCGTTACGGGAAAAATGATGCTGATTCAGCAGGCCAAGGCCGCCGATGTGCCTATCATCAGTTCTATGGGCACAGGCAACAAGTTAGACCCCACCGCATTTCAGGTGGCGGACATCTCCAAAACCAGTGTCTGTCCCCTTGCCCGGATCATTCGCAAAGAGTGCAAAAAGCGGGGCATTGACCGTCTGAAAGTGGTTTACTCCACAGAAGACCCCATTAAGACAGAACTGGCCGCTGACGATCCCGCCTGGGCAGAACTGCCGGAGGGGCGGAATGCCTTGCCCGGCTCCGTGTGTTTCGTGCCTGCAGTGGCAGGTATGATCATAGCCGGTGAAGTCATCAAAGACATCATTGCCAGATAGTTTGCTCCCGGGTGGCAAGCCACCCGGGTTCTTTTTCAATTTCCCCGGTTGTTCACAAATTCTTCTATTATTTTTTACAGAAGTGTGTTATAATGATTAAAATTATGCCCAAAGGAGAGCATTATGGGACTGTTTACCAAATTGTTCGGCTCCCGTTCTGACCGGGAACTTAAAAAAATCCAACCCATCGTGGACAGCATTTTGGCGCTGGAAGACGAATATGCCGCCCTTTCTCAAGAGGAACTGCAGGGAAAGACCGCTATTTTCAAAGCACGGCTTGCCAATGGCGAGACTTTGGATGACATTCTGCCTGAAGCCTTTGCCGCCGCAAGAGAAGCGGCCTGGCGTGTGCTGGGTATGAAACCCTACCCAGTGCAGATTATTGGCGGTATCAACCTCCATCAGGGCCGGATTGCAGAAATGAAAACCGGTGAAGGCAAGACCTTGGTGGCGGTACTCCCCTGCTACTTAAATGCTTTGGCAGGCCGGGGCGTCCATGTGGTCACCGTCAACGATTATCTGGCCACCCGTGACTCCCAGTGGATGGGCAAAGTTCACCGGTTTATGGGTCTGTCCGTGGGCCTGATCGTGCCGGGTATCGATGCCAACGAGCGCCGAAAAGCCTACGCCGCCGACATCACCTACTGCACCAACAACGAACTGGGCTTTGACTACCTGCGGGACAACATGGCCATTTACAAGCAGGAACTGGTACAGCGGGGACACGCTTTTGCCATCGTGGACGAGGTGGACTCCATTCTCATCGACGAGGCCAGAACGCCCCTGATCATCTCCGGCAAGGGTGAGGATTCCTCCAAACTCTACGAGATGGCCGACTATCTGGTGGCCGGCATGAAGAAAATGGTCTTTGCCAAGACCGATGAAAAGGAACAGCAGGACAGTTACGACTGCGACTACATTGTAGACGAAAAATCCCGGTCTGTCTCCCTCACCGCCAGCGGTATCGCCAAGGCAGAAAAATATTTCGGCCTTGAAAATCTGGCTGACCCGGAAAACGCCACCATTTCCCACCATATCAACCAGGCTATGAAAGCCCGGGGCATTATGAAACGGGATATTGACTATGTGATTAAAGACGGGGAAATCATCATTGTTGACGAGTTCACCGGACGGCTGATGTACGGCAGACGGTACAACGAAGGTCTGCATCAGGCTATTGAAGCCAAGGAAAAGGTGACAGTGGCCAACGAGAGCAAAACCCTGGCTACCATTACATTCCAGAATTTCTTCCGGCTGTATGAAAAACTCTCCGGTATGACCGGTACTGCCCTGACGGAAGAGGAAGAATTTGCCGCTATTTACCGGCTGGATGTGGTGGAGATCCCCACCAACCGGCCTGTTGCCAGAATTGACCAGCCGGATGCGGTGTATAAGACCGAGGCCGGTAAATTCCGGGCCATTATCAATCAGGTCATCGCCTGCCACGAGAAAGGTCAGCCTGTACTGGTAGGTACGGTATCCATTGAAAAGAGCGAAATCCTCAGCAAACTCTTAAAGCGCACCGGCATCCCCCACCATGTGCTGAATGCCAAGTTCCACGAGCAGGAAGCCTACATTGTTGCTCAGGCCGGTAAGTTCGGCGCCGTGACCATCGCCACCAATATGGCAGGCCGTGGTACGGACATTATGCTGGGCGGCAACCCGGAGTTTATGGCTATGACCGAACTGCGGAAAGGTGACACGCCGGAAGAACTGATTCAGCAGGCGAATGCCTATTCTGAGACCAATGATCCGGAAATTTTGGCCATTCGGGAGAAATATCGCAATTTGCTGGCCCAATACAAGGCCCAGATGGCCGACGAAGCGGAAAAAGTCCGTCAGGCCGGCGGTCTTTACATCATCGGCACGGAGCGTCATGAATCCCGCCGAATCGACAACCAGTTGCGGGGTCGTTCCGGTCGTCAGGGTGATCCCGGCGAAAGCAAGTTCTATTTGTCTATGGAAGACGACCTGATGCGTCTGTTCTCCTCTGAGCGGATTATGGGTCTTATGGACACTTTGGGTTTGGATGAGGACACCCCCATTGACGCCAGAATCCTCTCCGGCGCAGTGGAAAACGCCCAGCGCAGTGTGGAAAGCCGGAACTTCCGCAGCAGAAAGAATGTGCTGGAATACGACAATGTTATGAACACCCAGCGGGAAGTGATCTACGCCCAGCGGCAGAAGGTGCTGGACGGAGAAAACCTGCGGGAGAATATGCTCAGCATGCTCCGGGGCGTGGTGGATTCCACCGTATCCGATATCACTGCTGAAAACGGCGGTCAGATCGATGAGGCCACCGTGGAGGCTTTGGCAAAGGCTTTCTGCGGCATCTATATCCCCCACAGCGTAACGCTGCAAGGCACCACCCCTGCAGAATTGGCCGACAGTATCTACAATCTGGCGGTGCAGACCTATGAAAAGAAAGAGGCTATGCTGGGCGAAAATATGCGGGAACTGGAGCGGATCGTGATGCTCCGGGTGGTAGACGAATACTGGATGGACAACATCGACGCTATGGACGATCTGAAACAGGGTATCGGTCTGCGGGCTTACGGCCAGCACGACCCTGTGGTGGCCTACAAAGAGGAAGGCTATCAGATGTTCGAGGCGATGATCACCGCCATCCGAGAGGAGACCGTCCGTCGGCTGTTTACGGTGCAGGTGCGGTCTTCTCAGGAAATGAAGCGGGAAAAGGTGGCTAAGGAGACCGGTGCTGTTGGCACCGC
>JAFXBH010000232.1 GCA_017521875.1 Oscillospiraceae bacterium | reverse complement strand
TATTCCGATGATCCTGGAAAATGCGCCTTCCCACCTGATTGTCCGGGGTGAGGTGTTTATGCCCAAAAAGAGTTTTGAAAAACTCAATGCACTTCAGGAAGAAGAGGGGAAGCCCTTATTTGCTAATCCCAGAAACGCCGCAGCAGGCTCTCTGCGCCAGTTAGATCCCAAAATTGCGGCAAAGCGTGGGTTGGATATCTATGTATTTAATGTCCAACTGGCGGAAGGTGTAGAGTTCCAAAGCCACGAAGATTCTTTGGAGTTCCTGAAAAAATTAAATTTTAAGGTAATTCCTTATACCACATTATCTTCTGTAGAGTTGATCAATCAACAGGTGATTTCCATTAATGAGAATAGAGAGCAATTAACCTGTGACATTGACGGTGCGGTGATCAAGGTAAACGATATCGCTCTGCGTGATATGCTGGGCGCAACCGCAAAGTTTCCAAAATGGGCTGCGGCTTATAAGTATCCACCGGAAATCAAGCCTACCGTTGTGGAAGATATTGTAATTCAGGTTGGTAGAACCGGTGTTTTGACACCCAAAGCGGTTGTAAAACCTGTTCGACTTGCGGGAACAACTGTTACCAATGCGACACTTCACAATCAGGATTTTATATCTCAACGGGATATTCGTGTTGGAGATACTGTTTTGATACGAAAAGCAGGTGAAATTATTCCGGAAATCCTTGAAGTGGATTTTTCTAAACGACCTGCCGATACTGTAGCATATTCTTTACCAAGAGAATGCCCTGTTTGCGGTGCAATCGTAAAGCGGGATGAAGATGGTGCATTTGTTCGCTGCACCGGTGCAGCATGTCCGGCCCAACTGTCCAGAAACATTGCACATTTTGTCAGCCGGGATGCTATGGATATTGAAGGTCTTGGCCGTTCCATTGTGGACAATCTGATTGAAAAGAATTTTCTAAAATCTGCAGCAGATATTTATTATTTGACGCTGGAGCAAATGAAACAACTGTGGCAAAAGGGTGATACAGCCGCCAAAAAACTGATACAGGCCATAGAAAACAGTAAGCATCAGGATTTAGGCAGACTAATCTATGCCTTGGGAATTCGTCAGGTAGGTTCTAAAACCGGTAAAGTATTGGCTTCCCATTTTGGCTCTATGGATAATCTTATGAATGCAACCGCAGAAGATCTGATGCAGGTATGTGATATTGGTGAAGTAACCGCTGAGTCGATTCATCAATGGTTCTTGCAACCGCAATCAAGGGAGTTTATTGAAAAACTCCGGGGTGCGGGTGTAAACTTTGAAAATACCAATGTAATCAACGATACCCGTTTTTCCGGTCTTACATTTGTGCTAACGGGGGCTTTGAGTAAATTCACCAGGGAAGAGGCTACTGAGAAAATTGAATCCTTTGGCGGAAAGGCTACAGGATCAGTTTCCAAGAAGACCAATTATGTTGTTGTTGGGGAAAATGCAGGTTCTAAGGAGCGGAAAGCCATAGAACTTGGAATTCCCATTTTGTCAGAAGACGATTTTATTGCAATGATTCAATAATACAATAACCGGAAAGCAGATGCTTTCCGGTTATTGTTATAATGTGAAATCCACATCGTCATATTGTTTAAAATTAGGAGTTTTCATTTTGAGGGGAATCCTCTTCAAAGGATTATAACGGAATTTGCGGCAACTGGAACAGGCAGAAACAGTACCTTTTTTAGCGCAAAGAATATTGTCGTCTTCTATAGCGGTACCCCAATAACAGTAACTACAGGAGCGGGTGATTTTTTTTCGAAAGAGCATAACACGATGTTCCTCTCTTTGATTTGTTGCTTGTATTATACAACACTCTTTTTGCAAAATCTACAATTATTTTTCTGTATATATAGCATATAACAAAGAAAATCAGGATTATAACCATCAAAATGTGTGACAATTTGATTTTGTAACAACAATTGTACGAAAGGATATGTGTCTGCAATATAGAACTTAAAAGAAAAGAAAATAAGCATTGAAGAACTTTCCCTGGGAAATAGCACCCAAACCCTAGTGTACTTGTGACCGATTGAGTTTGCATCGCCACACATAGCCCACCAAATGCAAGCAGTACACTAGCAATTATAAATCGCAATCCTTCCGACTGTATTTGTGGCAACAATACAGTGCCGTTGGACAGTTCCAGCAAGCCTGAGAAAAACACCTGCAGATTTACAGGAAATATCCACAGAAACCATCGCTCGCAGAATTTTATAAAAACCCGAAAAATAACTACCCAGGCAGATACTCGGGCCATATTCCGAATACCGTTGTCCATAGCCTGTGATAAGGAAACAGAGTTCGTGTTTTGTTTTGTTCGCAGATCGTCAGGAATACCAGGCAGTATAATTGCAACGAATATTGCAGATAGGATGTGAATACCCCACAGCATCCAAATGAACCGCTTATTATCGAATATGGATGTCAACATACCGAATATAAAAGCCGGCCCTGCGTTGCTGCAGAAGCCTAACATGCGCCTTGCGTTTTCTTTACTTAATGTTCCTCTTTTGTATTCCTGGGCAACCATTTGTGCGCCAACGGGATAACCTGTGATTAGTCCTAAAAGAAATATAGAATCGTGTCCTGAGGGGATTTTGCATAATCTTGCTATAGGGCGGAACGGTGAAAAATTATGTCCTTGAAAGCAACTACTTATGATTCCGGATAGAATGAAAAACGGAAACAGGGAAGGTATAACTGTTTTTAAGCATAGATTTATCCCTTCTCTTGCCCCTATAATTGCGGTTTTGGTATCCAGGATTATCATTAGCATAATGAGCACTGACATAATTCCGTATATAATTTTTTTGTTTTTTTGCATTTTATCACCTCCTTAAGAATTTATGCAATTCAAGTTCATTTCATTTCTTTCATCTCATAGTATGGATATAAGAGGAGGATAAGAATATGGAGAGAACAAGGAAATCTTTGTGGAAAAAGTTTGAAATTTGCAAGCCACTTCCCATTATTGAAATTGCAGGGTCAAACAGGGTGCTTATCGAAAACCATATGGGTATCTTGGGATATTCTATGGACGAAATACAAATTAAAGTCTCCTATGGCTCAATATGTGTAACAGGCAGCAATCTTCAGTTGCTGGAGATCAGCCAAGACCAATTAATCATAAAAGGTCAGATCGATAAAATGCTTCTCCACAGGAGGTAAGTATGTGGAATCGGGTAATAAGCAGGATATGTATTGAAATTACAAGCGCAGATAATATACGGTTGCTAAATGAATTGGAAACCAGACATATTCAAATCGAGAATGTTGAATTTTGTGATGACCTTACATTTCGCCTTACAATACCTGCTAAACAATTTCGATCATTATATGCGGTTGTAAAAAAATATGATGCCAAATATAGTGTAATATCAAAATCGGGCATTTTTTGGACTTTAACATATATTATAAATCGTCCGGTAATGACCGTATTTTTTGTATTTATGCTGGCTTGCTCAATTATATTACCCACAAGGATTTACTTTTTGAGGGTAGAGGGTAATCATTCGATTCCGGATAGAATGATATTGGAGGCTGCCCAGGAATGTGGCATTAAGTTTGGCGCGTCCAGAAGAAAAATTCGAAGTGAGATTATGAAAAATGCTTTACTCCATAAAATACCCGATTTGGAATGGGCGGGAATTAACACTTCAGGATGTACGGCAACTATTTCCGTCAAAGAAAAATCAGCAATAAATATCAAACAGGAAGATAACAATCAAGTCTCAAGTATCATTGCTTCCCGAGATGGTATTATTCAAAGTTGTACCGTTTACCGAGGGAATTCATTGTGTACAGTAGGACAGGCCGTAAAAGCAGGGCAAAAACTGGTATCTGGATATATGGATAGTGGACTTGTGATCCAAACAACCAGGGCTGATGCGGAAATCAATGCATATACTTTTCGGGAACTGTGCGCCATTTCTCCCATGCCTTCGTATCAAAGAGGGGAAATTGTGGATATAAAAACCAAATATCAGATTTTTATCGGAAAAAAATCAATAAATTTATATAATGATAGTGGAAATATAGATACCAACTGTGGTAAAATGTATGAGAGAAAGTATATATGCTTGCCCGGTGGTTTTACACTTCCTGTAGGAATCGTTAAAGAAACAATTCTGCACTATGATGAGAAAGCGGAAATGCAAGATTCTGATCGGGATGAGAAGTGGTTAGAGGAGTATGCCGGCAGGTATTTGCAATCGCAGATGGTTGCTGGTACGATTATTTCCTCTCAAATCCGGGAGGAACATACCCAAGATGCCCTTGCCATTTCCGGAGAATATGCGTGTCTTGAGATGATCGGACAGGTAAAATACGAACAGATGCTTATTAAAGGTGATAATTATGACTGAGAGAATTGTGAATTCTGACCGCGTAGAAGATATTATCGCGGTGTTTGGTTCGTTTGACGAGAATATTAAACGAATTGAAAATGCATTAAATGTTTCTATTGTCAACCGTGGCACAGATTTGCGTATTTCAGGGGATCCTGAATCTGCAGATCAGGCGGTTCGTGTGCTGGAGGGCCTTATTTCGTTGGCATCCAAAGGTGAGATTATTGATGAGCAACGGGTTCGGTATTTGATTACTTTGGTCAGTGAAGGCAACTATGAGTATGTCAATCAAATGACAAAGGATGTTGTTTGCATCACAGCAAAAGGCAAGCCCATCAATGCAAAGACTGTCGGACAGCAGCACTATATGAAGGCTATTGAGAAGAATACCATTACCATCGGTGTTGGCCCTGCAGGTACCGGAAAAACATACCTTGCAGTTGCTGCGGCAGTGGCTGCATTTCGTGCAAGGACAGTAAACCGCATTATTCTTACCCGACCTGCTGTAGAAGCAGGTGAGCGCTTAGGATTTTTGCCGGGTGATCTTCAGAATAAGGTGGATCCTTACCTGCGCCCTCTATATGATGCGCTTTTTGAGATGCTTGGTGCGGAAACATTCCAGAAATATCAAGAGCGTGGCTCTATTGAGGTGGCGCCTCTGGCCTATATGCGAGGCAGAACGCTGGATGACAGTTTTATTATTTTGGATGAAGCCCAGAATACTACCCG
>JAFXBH010000231.1 GCA_017521875.1 Oscillospiraceae bacterium | reverse complement strand
TCGATCATCTTCTTGACCATCTGGCCGCCCACGGAACCGGCCTCACGGCTGGTCAGGTGACCGTTGTAACCGTTGGTCAGGTTAACGCCAACTTCGGAAGCGGCCTGCATCTTGAAACGGTCCATTGCTTCCCGTGCCTGGGGAACATTGATCTGATTGTTGTTCTTCATAACATTTCTCTCCTTCTCGGTTGCCCGGAATATAAGATCCGGGCAACCATGTTCCCCGTGGTCTTATGTTCCGATGCGATTTTGCGGTTTTTTCTATCCGCAGTCATAGCATTGCCTTTTTAGGAGAAAATATGATTGTTTCTTTTCGGAAATCGACACAAATTTTACCAATCTACATGCCTGCTTTGTTTTTCAACCGGGGATGGATTATATTAAGGAGGCTTGATTTTTTGTTACATCTTGGATACAATTATAGTAACATCCCCCAAAACACAGTTTCCTGCGTTTTGGGTTCTGATTGGGCGTTGGGGTGTTGCTGTGTTTTGTATCAAAGCAAATGGGAGGAAAATATGATGTCTGCCAGATCTCTGCTGGAATTGCTGCTGTCTTTTCCCAAGACGGTCTACTTTAACTTGAAAGTATTTCGTTTTAAAACGGCTATAAAACTGCCGGTAGTGATCTCTTGGAAAGTAAAAATCCGCGCTTTAGCAAAAGGCTCAGTAATTGTTCCTCAAAACTGTAAAACAGGATCAATAACGATTGGGTTCGGTGGAACTTCTTCAATGAGTGTAGGCACTGCGGAAATTGATCTGTCTAAAGGGACGGTGGAATTTCTGGGTCGCGCACATTTTTCCAGAGGCGTATGTCTGAAAAATACCGGAAAACTGGTTATCGGAGACCATTTTTCAGCCAATACAAACCTGCGATTAACTTGCGCGCATGAAATCACAATAGAAGACCATGCAATGCTTGGCTGGAATGTGGTGATCAGAGATGCAGACGGGCATTACATTATTGAAAACGGAGCGCCTAAGGCGAATGTAGGCAAGATACATATTGGCAAACATGTTTGGCTTTGCTCGGAATCCCATATTCTGAAAGGCGTAGAAATTGGAAATGATTGCGTGGTTGCCTACAGGAGTCTTGTTACATCGAAATTTGCAGGTAACAATCTGATGATTGCCGGTATGCCGGCAAAAGTCATCAAAGAGAACATTAATTGGCAAGTATAAATTTTTCATTACAGAATCCATTCCTGCTATGCAGGTTACCCCTGACAGTTCACTGTCAGGGGTGTTTTAGACTCGTGGTTAAGTTTCTGCGAAGCCGTACAGGGCGACGGTGAAACGGTACAGAGCCTGATCCCGTTTGCGGTAAATGGTGGATTGTTCCACGCCCAATTCTGAGCAAAGGCGTGCAATAGAGTTATGTTCCGGGTACAGGTACAACCGTTGGAGAATCATTCTCTCATCGTGGGGTAAGGCCAGCAGACCCCGGTCAGCCACTGCCAGCCACTGTTTGACCTGCTTTAAGGTCCATTCCAGTTCCTGCTGGTGAGCCAGATTGTTGATCATGGCATCATCCCGGCGGCTGACGCTGTTTTTGACGGAAATGCCATCCATCCGTATGCCCCGATAACTGCAAATATCCTCTTTCAGCCGGGTGATCTCCTCCGGAATGTTTCGCAGAGCCTGCCGCATGGCATCGTATTTTTTCAATTTCTCAATGGCTTCGTTTTTCCAGTTCATATTTCTTTCCCTCCATTGGCCTTCTGGCCGTATTGGTAGATACCTGCCCATTGGCGGAGAAACCAGGCCTTCCATTCCTTGCATAATTTGTTCTCGCATTTATCGGGATTGCTCACCCGGGTACATTTTTCACAGGGACTGACTGTTTTTTGCATATTCCGTTTCCTCCTTTTCACATCTGGGGCAGAGGGAATGCTCTGCCATAAACACCTCAGCGCCGCAGCGCCTACACCAAAAGCGGGGCAATGCCCCTTGCAAATCCTGCAAACCCAGTCGCGGGCCGACCCAGATCGGCCGCCCGGGTTTGAGATACAGAACGGACATATTCACCTCCAAAAAGTACGCGTTCGTGTACACTGTGACATCATATTACCCCCTGCGCTAGGGATTGTCAAGGGAAAAATAAAACAAATGTTTGTATTTGTGTACTTGCACAAGTACAAAACTTTAGGTTTGGTAAAATTGAACAGGGCGCATAAAAAATCACCTGCTGCAGAAGAAAGCAGCAGGTGATATGTATTTATACCGTTACCGGTTCTGTTTGGGGTACAGGTTGCCAGGTCAGTCCTTTGGGGTAGAAGAAACGGATCTTTTCTTCTGCGACGGATACTTCCATTGCATCGCCCATTCGTTGCTCACCGTCCAAATTTATGGAGGTGGGTTTGTCAAACCATATCTTCAGACGGTCGGTGCGGTAATGCTTTACCAGTTTGGGCAGGCTGGCGTACTGTCCGTTTTTGTACTTGCCGATGACAGCGGGGACTTGCAGAAGATTGACCGCTTCCACCACCAGCACATCCAGTTTTCCGTCGGTGGGATCGGCTTCCGGGACAGGGTTGAAACCGCCGCCGTAGAATCGGCCGTTGCAGGCGCAGATCATAGTCTTTTTCCCGTCGATCTGCTCCCCGTCGATTTCAATCACATAATGCTCGCTGATCCCCTTCAGGAGATTCACAACCGTGGAAGCGACATAGGCGCGAAAACCGCTCAGGAGAGGCAACCGCTTGTAATTGGCCACATCTGCGGCAATCCGGGCGTCCAGACCTACGGAGCAGATGTTCAGGCTGTAATCGTCATTGACTTTGATCAGGTCAAAGGTGACTTCCTCAGCGTCCAGCAGACGGTTTAAGTCACGAAAGGCCTCCGGCTGGTCAAAAATGCGGATAAAATCGTTGCCGCTGCCACCGGCGAACATGGTCACCGCCACATTGTCGTAGCCGGCCACGCCGCCGATAATCTCGTTCATAGTGCCGTCACCGCCACAGGAGTAGATTCGGTAGGATTCCCCGGTTTGAGCCGCCCGGTTGGCAATTTTTCGGCACTGTCCCGGCGCACCGGATACCTCGATGGCGTATTCCAAGCCCCGGGCTTCGCAGGCTTCTGCGATCTTCTTGCGGTAACTCTCCGTTTGGTTGTGGCTGCCGGCGGCGGGGTTGATAATAAACAGATGTCTCATAAATTTATTTCTTTCTCCGGGTGTTGTCGGTGAACATATAGTAATCGCACTTGATCTTTCCGTTGTAGAATTTTCGCTTTTTATCTGCCCGCCGGCCGAAGTAATGCTCGAATTCCGGCTCGGAGGTGATCACATACTGCTTCCAGTTGTTGGCAAATTTTAAGTGCCGACCCAATGCACCGTACAGACGCTGGGCGCTGGAAACCTCCATCATTCGCTCGCCGTAGGGAGGGTTGCAGATGAGAATGCCGCTGTCGCAGGGCAGGCTCATTTTGGTGGCATCACCATCTTTGAAAGTAACACAGTCGGAAACACCGGCTTTTCGGGCGTTGGCAAAGGCCAAAGAAACGCAGGTGGGGTCGTTATCCGAGCCCATAATCCGATACTGGCCGTTAAATTCCCGGTCTTTTGCCTCTTCTTTGGCCTGTTTCCAGGCAGATTCGGGCACC
>JAFXBH010000230.1 GCA_017521875.1 Oscillospiraceae bacterium | reverse complement strand
GTCAGATGATTGCAGAGAAGTGGTATAATCCCTCCAATGAACTTACCGCTCACTACAAATATGTGTACGACGGTCAGGGCAATATCGTGCAGTCTCTTGATATTACCAATGAGAAGTGCTATTACATTAAAAACAATCTAAAAATTTTTAACCCTGACAGAAGTTGTCAGGGTTAAATTTTATAATAGGGGTGCAGCCAAGAAAGGAGGTTGATAATGGATATTGAGGTTACTATGGAAGGTCATGAGCAGAGAATCAAGACACTGGAACGCGATATGACCGCAATGAAAGAAGTTCAGAGCGAGATTCGTTCTATGAATGAAACACTTGTTACACTTGCCAACGAATTAAAACATACAAACGAGCATCTGGCAAGACATGAACGAAAGATTGATGAGATAGATTCCGTACCGAAGCAACGAATGCAGCAAATTATCACTGCAATTATTGCGGCTTTGGCAGGTGGCCTTATTTCAACAATTATTGGATTGATACTCGTTTAAGAAAGGAAAGATTATGAATTTTCAAGACTATATCAAAACAGAATTAATGCTTCTGATTCCTGTGCTGTATTTTGCGGGAATTGGGCTCAAAAAAAGCAAACTGCCTGATCGGTGGATTCCCACGACGCTAGGTTTGTTGGCGGTTGTATTGTCTGCCGTATGGGTTATTGCTACTACTGATGTTTCCAGCATTCAGGAAATTGCATCTGCAATATTTACGGCTGTAACGCAGGGCATTCTTTTGGCCGGCACCAGTGTATATGTGAATCAGTTATATGTTCAGGCAAAGAAGGAGGAATGACAAATGCTTGATATTATCAAAGCACACGCTGTAAATAATCTCTGTTATATTGCAGCACAGAAAATGATTCCGAAAGGCATCGTTGTACACTCCACGGGAGCAAACAATCAGTATCTGAGAAGATATGTAGATGCACCTGTTGAGGTGGGAATCAACCAGTACGGAAACCATTGGAATACAGCAAGACCAGGCGGTACAAAAGTATGTGTCCATGCCTTTGTGGGCTATGATAAAGACCGGCAAATCAGAGTTGCCGAGATTCTTCCGCTCAATATCTGCTGCTGGGGGGTAGGGAGCGGAAAAAACGGAAGTTACAACTATAATCCTGCGTACATTCAGTTTGAGATCTGCGAAGATGCACTTGAGGACAAAACCTACTATAACCGAGTTTTTGGTGTTGCTGCAGAGTACTGCGCTGAACTTTGCGAGAAATACAAAATTGATGTCTCCCAAATTGTAGGCCATTGCGAGGCGTATCGTCAGGGGTATGGCAGTAATCACGCTGACCCTGAACATTGGATGGGAAAATTTGGAGAAACCATGGAAGATTTTAGGAAACGGGTTTCTGGAATGTTACAAAGAAGAACAGAAGGTGTAAAGAATAGGGATCTTTCTGCTCCTGAAACAACATCTATAGAGAAAGGCGATCTGGTTTCCATTGCAGATAATGCAACATACTACAACGGAACAAAAATTCCTGCCTGGGTAAAGGCACATATCTGGTATGTACATAGTACGCCGGTGGGCGACCGTGTGGTGATTGATCGGAACGAAAAAGGGACAAATTCGATTTGCAGTCCAGTCCACAAGAAATTTCTTACAGTCGTGAAAAAGGCAAATGCATCCGCACCTACTCACAAAACCATTCCAGCCCAAACGGCATGCCCGTATTTGGTAAAAATTACTGCTGATTATCTGAATGTACGAAAAGGCGCAGGGACAGACACAGCAAAAGTTGGCTCTATTACGGACCGCGGTGTTTACACAATCGTGGAAGAGCGAAACGGACCGGGAGCGACTAAGTGGGGGAAACTCAAATCCGGTGCAGGTTGGATTTCCCTTGATTTCGTAAAAAAATTATAAAAACTTTTTTAACCCTGACAGAAGTTGTCAGGGTTAAATTTTATAATGGGGTTGTAACGTTACAAAAAGAGTATGAACTCAAAAACAAAATAAAAACAAAGGAGGTTTTCTGAAATGAAAACAGTATTTGGTGTTCGTTCAGTTACACCTATCAACAAAAAACTGAAGAACGGTTATACAATGTATGATTGGGTCATGCGGCAGAAGGGTTTTCCTGCTTTTTGTATGAGAACTCTCTGCGGTGATAACCAGATCACCCCCGAGGAGGTCGCATTCCTGCAGAATAAGGACTGCAAGATCAGTCTGGTGATCCGGGATCTTACCGAAGCCCAGGTATCCTCTGTAAACAGCACACAGTCTGCTTTGGCAGCGGTAGAGACTGCGAAGGCGCTGGGCGTTCCGCAGAATCAGGGTATTGCCCTGTTTGCAGAGATTCAGCCGGAATGGAGCATCAATCATAACTGGATGATCAGTTTTGCCCAGACGGTTTCCGCAAACGGTTATGTGCCCGGTTTTATCGGCAATACCGATTCTTCCAAAAACTTCAATTTTGACCGTGAATGCGGTCATTTCGTAGAAGCCACAGGCAGTGTAGGTTGCTTTGGCAGTGTCTATATGGCCACAGAACCGAAACTGGATGGCGTACCGGAAGAATGGACACCCTATTGCCCCTCTGTGTTGGAACCTGCGGATATCAGTCTCTGGTGTTGTGGCACCACTACCTTTGATTTGATTCAGGTAGAAGATGTGTATGCCAGAGAAGAAAAAATTCTTGCACTTATGTGGTAAAGGGGGTATCATAAAGATGAATACAAAACAGTATAACAATGTGATCGACTGGACAGTAAAGCACGACAGTGCAGTACAGACAGAGGATTCCCTTGCCACCGC
>JAFXBH010000229.1 GCA_017521875.1 Oscillospiraceae bacterium | reverse complement strand
AGTTGCCGTACTGCACTTTGAAACTCTCGGCGTATTTCTTTTTGTCGTTTTTCAGTTGTTGATAAGAGGGCAGGGTAATGGTGGGAAAACTGTCGTCCAGTGCTTCGGTTTTGAATACCGTGCCGTCAATGTAGGTGATGTCTTTCACATCCATACCGGCGTTCAGGGCATCGGCGATTTCCACGATGCTCTTTTCACCCATACCGTACATCAGTAAATCTGCCTGAGAATCCAGCAAAATGGAGCGTTTCAGGCTTTCGGACCAGTAATCGTAATGGGCCAACCGGCGAAGACTGGCTTCGATGCCACCAATCAGGATAGGCACATCCTTATAAACCTGCCGAATCAGATTGCAGTATACCACCGTGGCATAATCCGGCCGCTTGCCCATCACACCACCGGGGGTAAAGGCGTCGATCTTCCGCCGATGTTTGGTAACGGAGTAGTGATTGACCATAGAATCCATATTGCCACCGGATACCAGGAATCCCAGCCGGGGTCGACCCAGGGCATCAATGGACTTGGGATTTTTCCAGTCCGGTTGGGAGATAATGCCCACGGAGTAGCCGGCATTTTCCAGGACCCGGCTGATAATGGCGTGACCAAAGGAGGGGTGATCCACATAGGCATCAGCGATAATGTACACAAAATCGCACTGCGCCCAACCCCGGGCAGCCATATCCTGTTTGGAAATGGGTAAAAATTCCATACGAACCTCCTAAGGCGTTTTGTCCAGTATACCACTTTTTGCAGAAAAAAGAAAGGTGTAAATCCTCCAGTTGTTGAATTTGATGGGATTTCGTGGTATACTTTGTTTCATCAGAATACAATCCTGTGGAAGGGGATGGTAATTGTGGATTTGGCATTGCGTGAACAGGCAAATACGATAATTCAGAAGGCGATTCAGGCGGTTTTGCCGGATGAAGCGGTGGTAAGAGCCTTGACGGGAAAGACATTTCCCGGCCGGGTGTTGTTGGTGGCAGCAGGTAAGGCTGCCTGGCAAATGGCGAAAGCCGCTAAGGCCTGCTTAGGCAACCGAATTGAAAAGGGCGTAATTGTCACCAAATACCACCACATAAAAGGGGATTTGGAAAATATTGCCTGCTATGAGGCAGGCCATCCCATACCTGACGAAAATGGATTTGCGGCCACCCAAGCGGCACTGGATCTGACAGCCGATTTGACCGCTGAAGATACCGTTCTATTCCTCCTCTCCGGTGGCGGCAGCGCCTTGTTTGAAAAACCGCTGATACCCGGTGAGGAACTGCAGAATATTACGACCCAACTGTTGGCTTGCGGCGCAGATATTGTGGAAATCAATACCATACGCAAGCGCCTGTCAGCGGTCAAAGGCGGCCGATTTGCCCTTCATTGCGCCCCGGCGCAAGTCTTTTCTGTGGTGCTTTCCGATGTGATCGGCGACCCACTGGATATGATCGCCTCCGGGCCGGCCTACCCGGACGGCAGCACCTGTGAGCAGGCCACTGCCATTGTGAAAAAGTACAATTTGCAACTGAGTAATGGGGCAATGGAACTTTTGGGGCAGGAGACACCAAAGGAATTGCCCAATGTACAAACAGAAGTCAGCGGCTCGGTCAGTCAACTGTGTGCCGCTGCGGCAAATGCCTGTAAAGACCTGGGATATACTCCGGTTATCCTCACAGACCGACTTTGCTGCGAGGCCAGGGAGGCCGGTCAGTATTTGGCAGATGTCTTGCAATCCCACCGGGATTCAGAGAAAAGCCTTGCCTTTTTGGCAGGCGGGGAAACGGTTGTGAAACTCACCGACAGCGGACTGGGCGGCCGGAATCAGGAACTTGCATTAGCCGCTGCAGAGGGGATTCGAGATCTGCCCGGCGCAGCGGTGTTCAGCGTGGGATCTGACGGAACAGATGGCCCTACGGATGCGGCCGGCGGCTATGTGGACTACCAAACCGCAACCGCTTTACAAGAACAGGGAATCGTAATTTCCCAAGTTCTGCAAAATAACGATGCCTACCACGCCTTGCAGGCGGTGAATGGCCTTGTCATCACCGGTCCTACCGGTACCAATGTAAACGATGTGGCAGTTGCCCTGCTGCGAAGATAAAATACACCCCTGTGCTTCTTAGCACAGGGGTGTTTTGCTTAGATGGTGAATTATACTATCAAGTGCAACACTTTAGAAAAATAAAGAGAAGTTCATACGGATCTCTGGTAGAATAGAGTTACCACACACCAAACACCAAAGGAGGATCCGTATGAACTACCATCATCTTACCATAGAAGAACGCT
>JAFXBH010000021.1 GCA_017521875.1 Oscillospiraceae bacterium | reverse complement strand
TGTTCCAGCACCTGCTTTCTGGTCATCTTCATTTTCTTGAAAATGTGGTAATCACTGCAACTGACCAGAATGCCGGTCTCCTTAATACCCAAATCGCGGGCCAGTTTGAAATCTTCCTTGCTGGCGCGAATCCAGGTAGTGATCTCCGGGAACTTCAGGTCCAATTCCATACATTTTTCTACAGCCTTACGATCCTTTGCGCTGTAGATAAAGAACTCCGTCTGGCGGATAATGCCGTAAGGACCGCCCAGTTTAGAGAGCAATTTATAAATATTGACGATCTGATCCACGGAGTAAGGCTCAACCGATTGCTGGCCATCACGCAAAGAAGTATCGGTGATCCAAATCTCCTCCGGCATATTCATGGGCACACGGCGGTGGTTGAATGCCACCTTAGGTACCATACCTTCGGTATAGATATCCCGCTGCAGGTTGGGTTCTGCAATGTCCTGCAGGGAGTACTTGTAGGATTTCTGCTCTAACAGATTGGTCTTGTTGGATATTTCTAACATAGTAAACGCCTCATTTCTGCAATGGGTTTTGGTTTTTTGGGATTCTTGTATACAATTATATGCAACCGCCCGGTTTTGTCAATAGAAATTCCGCAAAAAATACCAGAGAAATCATAGGGATTGCAAAATGGGAAAAGATATGGTATAGTAATGGAAAATCATAATGTAACATTTCCTTGGATATTGGAATGGGCAAATCCCAGCGGTACCAAGCCGCCGTAGAATGACGGGTATGCCGCAGATACCATTGACAGCAAGTCGAGAAGGTGTCTGCAACAGGGCGTCATGAGCCGGAATACAGCCTTGGAAATGGCAGCGAAAGACTCTTGGGGTGGTCGTTCGCGTTCTTTTGTGCGCTTTTTAAGTCCCCAAACGGGGACTTTTCTTTTTTATAGGAAGGAGGGATCTTATGGGCGCAGACGGTTTTTCCAAATGTCATCCCCTGACAAATTTTCTGTTCTTTGTAGGGGCCATTGGCTTTGGCGTAGTATTTCAGCACCCAGCCTATCTGCTGGCGGCCGCCATCTGCGGCGGAACGTACTATGTTCTGCTGCAAGGACGGAAGGCCATCAAAGGGATCGGCGGAATGCTGGCTTTGCTCTTGGTAGTTGCCACCATAAATCCTCTGTTTAACACCCGGGGGGACCACATTCTGTTTTCCGTGTTGGGCAGACCCTACACACTGGAGGCTTTGATCTACGGTTTTGCCGTGGGTGGAATATTGGTGATCACCCTCCTTTGGTTCGGTTGCTACAACCGCATTATGACGGAAGACAAGTTTACTGCCCTCTTTGGCAACCTGGCCCCTTCCCTGTCGTTATTGCTGGTAATGGTGTTCCGTCTGATTCCCGCTTTGACTGTCAGAGCAAAGCAGATCACCGATGCCCGGCGCTCCATTGGCAAAAGCGGAGAACACGGCAGACTGAAAGAACGACTCTCTCAAGGAATGACCGCGCTGCTGACCCTCACAGGTTGGTCACTGGAAAGCAGCATCATCACTGCCGACTCTATGCGCAGCCGGGGTTACGGTACGGCCAAACGGACCGGTTTCCAAATTTACCGGCTGACACTTTCCGACGGCTGCATACTGGCTCTGCTGGCCGTCACCGCCGGGCTGACAATATGGGGCGCTGCCACCGGATCGGTGAACGCCAACTTCGCCTACGCCGTTACCTTTGCCCCTGTGGACATTTTTCTTCCCATCTACTGTATTTTTCTGTTGATTCCCACCATCATTCATATAAAGGAGGTGCTGCTATGCCGGATATTCATATCCAAAATTTAACCTTTGCCTATCCCAATACTGACAGTCCTGTTTTGCAGAATATTGACCTCACTATCCGTCAGGGCGAGTACATCGCTATATGCGGGCAAAGCGGCAGTGGCAAAACTACCCTCCTGCGACACCTGAAATCCGCCCTTGCGCCGCACGGAGATCGCATCGGCCAAATTCTACTGGGAGATACCCCATTAGAGCAGATCTCCCCCATTCAGCAGGCCACACAAATCGGCTATGTCATGCAAAGTCCTCAGGAGCAGATCGTTACCGACAAGGTGTGGCACGAATTGGCATTCGGATTGGAAAATATCGGCTGTGATACCGCTACAATGCGTACGAGAGTGGCGGAGATGGCCTGCTATTTCGGCATCGCAGATTGGTTCCACAAAGATGTTTCCACCCTCTCCGGTGGTCAGCAACAATTGCTGAATTTGGCATCGGTGATGGCGATGCAACCCAATATTCTGATTTTGGACGAGCCTACCAGCCAGTTGGATCCTCTTGCGGCTTCGGATTTTCTCAACACTGTGCGGAAAATCAATTTGGAACTGGGAACCACAGTGATCATCACCGAACATCGGCTGGAAGATGTTCTGCCTGCCGCAGATCGGGTTGTGGTGCTGGAAAATGGCCGGGTCACCGGCAACGCCAGCCCCAAGGCCATCGGCAAACTGCTTTGGGAACAGGAAAGTCCTCTGTTCGACGCTATGCCTACCCCGGTGCAAGTATTTTATCGCACCGGAAACACCGGGGATTGTCCCCTGACTGTCCGGGAAGGTCGCAGTTGGCTGGAAAATGCTCTGCCTGCACAACGGACATTGATTTCCCTGCCCCAGCCGGAAACGCCTGCCCGGGACAAGCCGGCGCTGGAAATGAAACAGGTGTGGTATCGCTACGAGCGAAATTCTCAGGATGTCCTGCGGAATGTGGACATTGTCCTTCCCACCGGCTGCATTCACGCCATCGTAGGTGGTAACGGCGCCGGAAAATCCACCTTCCTGAAAGCCATCACCGGCAGTTGCAAACCCTATCGGGGCAAGGTAAAGATTTTCGGCAAAGATTTTACTGCCTACAAAGGAAATACCCTGTTCCAAGGTTGCCTTGCCATGCTGCCCCAGGACCCCAAGAGCCTGTTTGTGAAGGACACGGTGGCAAAGGATCTGGCAGAAATATCCACGGATACAGAACAAATCGTCTCTCTGTGTCAGATCGGTCACTTGCTGGACCGCCACCCCTACGATCTTTCCGGTGGAGAACAGCAGCGGGCAGCGCTGGCGAAAGTTCTTTTGACTAACCCCAAATTGCTGTTGCTGGACGAGCCTACCAAGGGCATTGACGGGCACTTCAAGAATATCCTTGCAGATATATTATGTAAACTAAAAGCAGAGGGCGTGACTGTGGTAATGGTCTCCCACGATGTAGAGTTCTGCGCCAAGTATGCGGATTTTGTCAGTATGTTCTTTGACGGACAGGTGCTGACCACCCACACCCCCCGCCATTTTTTTGGTGGCAACAGTTTCTACACCACTGCCGCAAACCGTA
Organism: Oscillospiraceae bacterium; assembly: GCA_017521875.1. Classification (GTDB taxonomy): domain Bacteria; phylum Bacillota; class Clostridia; order Oscillospirales; family Oscillospiraceae; genus Faecousia. The sequence goes on along the minus strand of JAFXBH010000021.1, from coordinate 8,623 downwards.
TGAGCCGAGCCTTTTTCCAAAACGCCGTTACATCTGAAGATGTGGTGGCGCTCTATCAGGCAAATCGGGAGGGATCCACATGAAAAAGGCCACGATCCTGACCCTTCTGTGTGTGTTGCTGATTCCTGCTACACTGCTGCTGGGTCGACATCTGCCGGGACGGGGGTACTATCTGACTTCCACAGTGGTGATCATCCTGATCCTGATCCCTTTCTTTTTGACCTTTGAGGGGCGAAAGCCTCAGGCTCGTGAACTGGCGTTGATCGCAGCACTGTGCGCTTTGGCGGTGGTTTCCCGGGCCGCCTTCGCCTGGTTGCCCAATTTCAAACCCATCTACGGCATCATTATAATCTCCGGCATTGCCTGCGGGGCACAGGCAGGATTTTTGGTAGGTGCTGTCGGCGCGTTTGCCAGCAATTTCCTTTTTGGTCAAGGACCATGGACCCCCTGGCAGATGCTGGCCTACGGCATTTGCGGGTTCATTGCAGGTCTCTGTTACCACCGCAAAGAGAAATTTCCGAAAGATCCCCTGAATTTAGGATTGTTTGGCTTTATCGTGGTACTGTTTGGTGTATGCCCTCTGTTGGACACCTCCACAGTTTTTACCACCCTGACGGTATTTACCCCTGCATCGGTTCTCAGCATTTACACCGCCGCCATCCTCACCAATCTGATTCAGGCCATCTGCACCCTGGTAACATTACTGACCCTGAGCAAGCCGTTGCTCACCATTTTGGACAGAATTATCGTGAAATATGGCCTTTATCAGTAAAACCGCTATTGCGATATAAAAATCACTGTGCTATAATGTGAGTATTGACAAAAAACCACTGAAAAACGGAGGTAATTTATTATGCAGAATCTTCCCATTAATATTGACTTTACCGGTAAGGTCGTTGTGGTTACCGGCGCAGGCGGTCTGATTTGCGGTGCGATGGCTCGCGCATTTGCACAGAGCGGTGCTAAAGTTGCTGCTCTGGACCTGAATGAAGAGGCCGTCAAGAAACTGGCCGACGAACTGAAGGCTGAAGGCCTGATTTGCGAAGGCTACAAGGCCAATGTTCTGGAGCCGGAATCTCTGGAAGCCGTCCATCAGGCTGTTTTGGCCGATCTGGGCGCTTGTGATATTTTGGTCAACGGCGCAGGCGGCAACAACCCCCGGGCAACCACCGACAACGAGTATCAGCACGAGGCAAAAGAGGGCGGCAAGTCCTTCTTCGATCTGGAAGCCAGCGGTGTGGACTTCGTGTTTAAACTGAATTTCCAGGGCACTCTGCTCCCCACCCAGGCCTTTGCCAAGGATATGGTGGCTAAGAAGTGTGGTGTTATTCTGAACATCTCCTCTATGAACGCCTACACCCCCTTGACTAAGATTCCTGCCTACTCCGCTGCTAAGGCTGGTATTTCCAACTTCACTCAGTGGCTGGCTACCCACTTTGCCGGCACCGGCATTCGCTGCAACGCCATCGCTCCCGGCTTCCTGGTATCTGCCCAGAATAAGGCTCTGCTGTTCAATGACGACGGCACTCCCACTGCCCGTTCCGCTAAGATCCTGAATGGTACTCCTACCGGCCGTTTTGTGGACGCTGACGAACTGATCGGCGCAACTCTGTTCCTGTGCGACAACAAGTCTGCTTCCGCTATTACCGGCGTGGTACTGCCTGTAGATGCAGGTTTTGCCGCCTACTCCGGCGTGTAATTTCCAAAAACAACCCCCTGTGTGATATCACACAGGGGGTTGTTTTGTTGATTAAGTAGTAGCCGGCACTTCCGGATGCTCCAGTTTTTGCTTTCTGACTGTGGGGAAATACACGATCAGCAAGGTAGCAATGGATAGAACCCAGCCGATGGGCCATACCAAATACAAGAATGTCAGGTTGGGAACCAGCGGGAAGATCACATATACCCAGAAGAAGCGGAATGCGCACATATAGACTAATGTAGCAATAGTCGGTACAGAAGGTCTGTTCATACCCCGCAACGCCGCGCAGAATATATCGTTGATACCGCAGATAAAGTATGTGCTGGAAATAATCACCATCTTCTGGTGGGAATATTCAATCACCACCGGGTCGTCGGACATAATACCGGACAACTCCCGGGAGAAGATAGCAAACAGAGCGCCAAAAAACGCACCGATACACACCGTAATCCCGATACCTCTCCATACCGACTGGGTGGCCCGTTTTACATTGCCGGCGCCAATATTTTGGCTCACATAGGGCAGGACCGCCAGGGAGGTAGCATTGCTCAGATTATACATAATAAAGTCAAAGGTATTGGCGATGGAGATACCCGTAGTAGCCGCAGGGCCAAAGGAGTTCACTGTGGCAGCGATCACCACATTGGCAAAGGCATACAGACCCATCTGCAAGCCGGTAGGTATGCCGATGTGCAGTGTGTCCCGGATTTCCCGTTTGACAAAGCGGATATTCTTTAGCCGGATTCTCACGACACTGTCCTTGCGGGTCAAAGCGCGAATTCCCATCAGCAGATACACCAACCAAGAAATAATCGTCGCAAACGCCACACCGGGGATTCCCATACGGAACACCGCCACAAACAGGTAGGAAGACACAATCTTCACTGCACCACCGGTGATAGAGATCACCATAATGGATCCGGAATTACCGGAGGACCGGAGAATGGCGGAACAGAAGTTATAGACCATCAGAATCGGGATGCCGGTAAAGTACAGCCGGAAATACAACACCGCCCGGGATAAAAGTTCTTCCGGGCAGTTCATCCACCGCAAGAACACCTTAGCACAACTGACACCCATAACTGTAAGGATCAATCCCGCTGTAATAGCCACGGCAATGGCTGTGCCGGCAGCCTTTTCTGCGTGGGACGTATCTCTTCTGCCCAGGTGTTTTGCCACCACCACATTGGCACCGGTGGCAATACCCACTACCAAATTGGAAATCAAGGTAATCAGTGTACTGCAAGCGCCTACCGCACCTACCGACATACCGTCGGTATCGTACTGTTTCAGCACCGTCATATCCACGATATTGAACAGGGATTGCAGAACGTTCATGATCATAATGGGGAATGCGATAGCCAAAAGTCCCTTTACGATCGATCCGGAAAGCATATTTACATTTTTCCGAAACATAACTTCCACCTCGCAGCAAAGTCAATCATTCCTTGGTCGCGGTTATCATAACGCCATTTTCTAGAAATTGCAAGGCTTTTTCGGATTTTTATTGAGTTTTTACGTATTTCTGAAACGGGCCAGAAAGTCCTTGGTTTCCTGCCGCTGGGGATTGCCGAAAACTTCTTCCGGCGTACCCTGTTCGCAGATGATACCCTCGTTCATATAGACCACACGGGTACTTACATCCCGGGCAAATGCCATCTCGTGGGTCACTACCAGCATGGTCATACCCTCTTGGGCAAGTTGCTGCATAACAGTCAGCACTTCGCCCACCATTTCCGGGTCAAGGGCGGAAGTGGGCTCGTCAAACAGCAGCACCTCCGGGTTCATGGCCAAGGCTCTGGCAATGGCAACACGCTGCTTTTGGCCGCCGGAGATCTGCCGGGGTTTGGCATTGATATAAGGCGCCATGCCCACCTTCTGCAGGTAGTATAGAGCCGTCTTTCGTGCCTCTTCCTTGCTGCGGCCCAGTACCTTCATCTGGCCCACCATACAGTTTTTCAGCACAGACATATTGTTGAACAGGTTGAAGGACTGAAACACCATACCCACATGGCTGCGGTACTCGTGTGGCTTTACCTTCCGGTCTGCCACATTTTCACCGTTGTACCAAATTTCACCGTGGGTGGGCGTTTCCAACAGGTTAATGCATCGCAGCAGTGTGGACTTACCGCTGCCGGACGCACCGATGATGGAGATCACATCGCCCTTGGACACGGAAAAATCAATATCCCGCAGGACCACATTGCTGCCGAAGGATTTGCTAAGATGTTTGACTTCCAAAATCTGTTCCATATCAGCGATCTCCTTTCGTTCTGCCGTAACGCAGTTCCTGTATTTTTCTCTCGCGGCTTTCCCTTTCCAGTTCTCTTGCCGTGGCAAACTCCCGGCTTTGCTCTTCAAAGGGCGTATCCTTATCCGGGTGAGAATAGGTGCCTGCAGACATTGTCAGGCTGTCTACTTCCACCAGTTTGTAACTGCCGGCGCCATCCATCTTCTTCTCCCACATACGTAGCAGGAAAGATGCAATCAGGGTCATTGTCAGGTAGCCTACCATTTCAATGGCTGCGGAGGGGAAATACTGGTAGGTTGTACCGGCCACGCTCTTATGAATGGCAAAGAACTCGGTAAAACCGATGATGCTCATTACGGAGGTATCCTTGATGTTGATGATCAGGTTGTTGCCGATCTGGGGTAAAATATTCCGCAGAGCCTGGGGCAGAATCACATTGGTCATGGTCTGCCAGTGGGTCATGCCGATGGCCTTTGCACCCTCGGTCTGGCCGGGGTCAATGGAGATGATACCACCACGGACGGATTCGGCCATATACGCGCCGGTATTGACGGATACCACCACAAAGGCGCACAGCCACACATTGGAAAACCGCAGGGCATAATTGGTAAAGTAAGGCAAGCCATAGTAGATGACAACCGCCTGCAAGATCATAGGTGTGCCACGGAATACTTCCACATAGATCTGGTTGATAATACGAATGGTACGCAGTACGATCCGCTTAATAATATTATCGTTCTTGGTAAAGGGAATAGTATTGAGGATGCCACACAGCAGACCAATCAGGCAGCCCACGGCAGTACACAACACTGCCAGGGAGATGGTATTCCACACGCCGGACAGGTACAGTCCTGCATATTCATTCCACAAACGGACAATATCCTGTCCCAGTTTTGCAAATATGTTCATAACGAACTCCTTTTATATTACGCCAATATGCGGAAGCGTTGCCGCTTCCGCATAGGGAAATGTTATCCTTCGATGGGCTGAATGGCAACGGCCTGTGCCATCAGGTTGTTGAAATCGTTAGCATTCATGGGGCTCAAAACCTTGTTCATAGCGTCCAGCAGGGTCTTGTTGCCTTGCTGTACGGAGATGCCGATGTTTACTTCTTCGTCGGAAACGCTGAAGTCATCGGAACTGTTGGAGAAGTCCAGAATCTTCAGGTTGGGGTAAGTTACCACAGCGCCCTGAGCGGTAGGCATATCGGTACATACGAAGTCGCAAGTGCCGGAACTGACGGCCAGCAGCATTGCGCCGGCGTCATCAGCAGCGGGCTGAATGGTAGCGCCCTTGACCTGAGGCAGGCAGGTGTCGTACCAGATGGTGCCGCGCTGAGAGGTGCAGGTGCCGGTCAGTTCGCTGATACCCTTAGCAGAGGCCAGAGGGGAATCGTTCTTCACCAGGCAGACGATAGATGCATAAATGTAGGGACCTGCAAAGTCAACGATTTCTTCACGCTCTGCGGTCATAGACTGGCCAGCGATGGCGCAGTCGATCTCGCCGGTCTGCACAGCAGGTACCAGGGAGTCCCAGTCCAACTTCTTGACTTCCAACTGCCAGCCGTTGGCTTCGCAGATCTTCTTGGCCATCATCACATCGTAGCCGTTGGCGTATGCGCCGGGAACATTGGCGATGGGGACAGCGCCGTTAGAGTCATCGGTCTGTGCCCAGTTGTAGGGAGCGTAAGCACATTCCATACCGACGGTCAGAACGCCGTCTTCCACACCGGTCTTGGCCTTGCTACCGCAAGCAGCCAGGGACAACGCCACCATCATCAGTGCCAGTGTCAAACAAATAATTCTCTTCATAATCTTTCCTTTCTCTTGCCGCCTTTGTCTCGCGGGCCGCGGCCGCCCTGAAATAAAAAAATTGGACCGCTTTCGTTAAGCGATCCAACAGCAATACCAATACAAAAGTATAGAAATCCACTGCAGTCGATAGCGCTTCACAAAAGTTTGTGACAGTCCGGCAGATATTCTCTGACGACCCAGCTGGGAAACCTCAGGCAAGATTTCCTGCTTCGGCGGTATCCCCTTTCCCGTTCACGGCTACCTGGCCTTGCAATACGGTACTGATGAATCCCGCGCCTCTATCTCAAGCGATTCAATTTGTGATTATGCTACCACCGCAAAACCGATTTGTCAACCCCTATTTTTACTTTTTTTCGATAAAGTGGTAAAATAAATCACCCGGCTATCAAACCGGGTGATTTTCTTATATTCAGCGGTCCTCCCGGAAGTAGGAAAGTCCCAAACTCTGGGGCGGCTGATGCTCCCGCTTTTTCCGCATACTGGTGATGATCAGCACCAGCAGAGTCACCACATAGGGAAGTAAGTTAAACAATTCCCGGTTGGCAGTATGTCCCAGTTTGAAGAAGTGGTGTACATAGTTATACACGTTACACAACGCGCCAAACAGGAAAGAGCCCAAAATCGCCATAGTGGGTCTCCACAACGCAAAGATAACCAGTGCAATGGCCATCCAGCCACGGTCACCAAAAGCATTATTGGACCACACGCCGTTGGCGTATGCCATTACATACTGCAAACCGCCCAGTCCGGCAATGGCGCTGCCAATGCAGGTTGCCAGGTACTTATAGCGGATCACATTGATACCGGCGGCATCTGCGGTAGCAGGATTCTCACCGATGGCCCGCAGATTCAGGCCTACCCGGGTCCGGTTCAGCACTACGGACACCACGATGGCAATCACGATAGCGGTATAAGTCAGAAAATCGTGGGACAGGAAAATCTGTCCAAACCAACCCAGTTTATCCGCAAAAGGCAGTTTGACGCAGAAGAAATCACTGGTCTTTGTGAGGATAATGTTGGGCAGGTCGGTATCCACCAACTTGGTCAGAGAGCCACCAAAGAAATTGCCGATGCCAATACCGAAAGTGGTCAACGCCAGACCTGTGACATTCTGATTGGCCCGCAGCGTGACGGTGAGGAAACTGTAGATCAGGCCCATCAGCACAGAACCCAAAATAGCGCAAAGAAGCGGAATGAGAATAGCCAACGCAGGCACCATATTCTCTTTTACATTGCCGCAGGACATCTCGTATAAAAATGCGCCGATAACACCGGAAATAGCGCCCACATACATAATGCCGGGGATACCCAGGTTCAGATGGCCGGACTTTTCCGTCACAATCTCACCGGTGGAACCGTACAGAAGAGGAATGCCCAGAGGGATAGAACTGCTGATATACGCAACCAGAATATTCCAAAAACTCATTACTGGTTTCCTCCCTTCTTGTTGTGGCGGAATTTCACCGTGTATTTGATAAAGAATTCACAGCCCACCAGGAACAAAATCACAATGCCGGATACGATATCGGCATAGGCGCTGTTCAGGAAGAAACTGTCGGCAACCTTGGCTGCGCCGGTCTCCAGGAAGGTGACCAGACCTGCCATAGCAGCCATAATAAAGGGATTGAACTGGCCAAGCCAGGAGATCATAATGGCGGTAAAGCCCTGGCCGCCCATAGTATTGGTGTTAATGGAGTGGTCTGTGCCGGCTACCATCAGCATACCGGCCACGGCGCAGACAGCGCCAGAAATCACCATTGTACGAATGATGACTTTCTTAACATTGATGCCCACATAGCGGGCAGTGTTTTGGCTTTCGCCTACCACCGCAATCTCATAGCCGTGCTTGCTGTACTTCAGGTAGACATACACGATCACGGTCAGCACCAATACCACCAGCACATTCAGCAGGTACTTTTCTCCCAGCAGAACAGGCAAATTACCTGTCGATACCGGTCTGATAATGCCGGAGCCGTCGCCAGCGGTGCTATAAACCACATAATAGGCAACAATCTGGGTGGCCACATAGTTCATCATCAGGGTGAACAGTGTCTCGTTGGTTTTATACTTGGCGTGGAACAGAGCGGGAATCAAACCCCACAATGCACCGGCTGCCAAACTGGCCACAACAATGATCAGAAGCAGCACAGGATAAGGCACTGCATCGCCGATCTTCATCATACAGATCATGGCAGCCAAACCGCCCACCAGTGCCTGGCCTTCTGCGCCGCAGTTCCAAAACCGCATTTTAAACGCAGGGGTCACGCCTAATGACAGGCACAACAGAATGGCAGTATTCTGCAGGAAACGCCACAACATCGTGGTCTTACCACGGAAAATACGGCCAAACACGCCGGTAACCATAATTTCATACACTTCAAAGAAAGAAGCGCCGGTGAGAATCGCAGAAACCACACCGCTCAGCAGCAGGCCGATGGCAATGGCTGCCAGACGGACCAGCCACGCTTTCCCTGAGGGCATATCATCCCGCTTGGCAATATGCAGCAGAGGCTCTCTATTCTTCTTTTGGACATCAGCCATTGTCGCTTCCTCCTTCCCCGGTGGTTTCCATAGGCTCGGTCTTTGTCATCAGCAAGCCGATCTCTTCCTTTGTGGCGGTACGGGCATCCACAAGGCCGGTAACCCGACCGGAGCCGATGACCATGATTCGGTCGCAAAGCGCCATCAGCACGTCAAGATCCTCTCCTACGAAAATGACGGCTGTTCCTGACTTCTTCTGTTCGTTGAGCAGGTTATAGATGGCGTAGGAGGAGTTGATGTCCAGACCACGCACAGGGTAGGCGGTGACGATGACATTGGGACCGGCTTTGATTTCGCGGCCCAGCAGCACCTTCT
>JAFXBH010000228.1 GCA_017521875.1 Oscillospiraceae bacterium | reverse complement strand
TATTTCCGTTGGTGAAGACGGCGCATCCCACCAGTGCTGCGAAGACTTTGCACTGATGCGTTCCATTCCCGGCATGACCGTAATCTGCCCCGCTGACGACATCGAGGCAAAGGCTGCTGTAAAGGCTGCTTACGAGATGAACGGTCCTGTGTACCTCCGTTTTGGCAGACTGGCAGTGCCTGTCTTCCACGCAGAGGACTTTAAGTTCGAAATCGGCAAGGGCGAAATCCTGAGAGACGGCACCGATGTGGCTATCATCGCCAACGGTCTGCTGACTTACAAAGCCATCGAAGCCGGCGAGAAGTTGGCTGAGCAGGGCATCAACGCAATGATCATCAATATGGCTACCATTAAGCCTCTGGATGAAGAACTGGTCATCGCTGCTGCCAAGAAGTGCGGTAAGGTCATCACCTGTGAAGAGCACTCCATTATCGGCGGTCTGGGTGAAGCCGTTTGCGCTTGCCTGTCCGAGAAGTGCCCCACTCCCGTGAAGCGTATCGGCGTGAACGACGAGTTCGGTCACTCCGGTCCTGCTAAGGATCTGCTGAAGCAGTTCGGCCTGTGCAGCGACCACATTGTGGAAGTTGCCAAGGAAATCTGCGGCTAATCTGTATAGAAACGCCCCCAACGCATCAATGCGTTGGGGGTGTTTTTTGTAAAAATCCTGTTGACAAAAATAGTTTAATGCGTTAAACTAATCACAGAGGTTTAACGCATTAAACTTGTCAGGGGGGATATTTATGAATGTACCGAAGATTTTTAATAAAGAATACCGCTTTTGCCTGATCCTTTGGGAACACGAGCCCATCAACAGCACCAAACTGGCGCAACTGTGCAAGGAGCAACTGAATTGGTCCCGTCCCACTACCTATACGGTCATTCGACGTTTAGCAGAACGGGGTGTGCTAAAGAATGAAAATGCTACAGTATCTTCTTTGGTATCCAAAGAACAGGTACAGCAGGCAGAGATGGAGGAAATGATGGACAGAACTTTTGAAGGTTCTGTTCCGGCGTTTATCGCAACCTTTGCCAATACTGCCCAACTTTCCAAGGAGGATATCCAGCAGTTGGAGGCGCTGATTCAAAACTATAGGGGGTGATGGCTGTGAAAGTATTATTTCTTTCCTTTCTTAATGCAGGTCTTTGGGGTAGTGTGCTGATTCTGTTGGCCCTTTTGCTGCGCCCTGTTCTTCGCAAAGCCCCCCGGGATATCCTTTGCGTTTTATGGTTGCTGGTAATTCTGCGGCTGTTGATTCCGGTAGGGTTTGAAAGCAAATTGAGCCTGCAACCTCAGTTTATCCCCTCCCAAAGCCTTACCGAGCAAACTGTTCCGCAGCCGGATTTGCCCCCGGTGCAGGAAATCGTTCCTCTGCCGGACATTGTGCCGGATACGTCTGCTGACCCGGTACCGCCGATTCAATCGGAGACACCGGTGGAAAAACCTGCACAGGATCCGGTAACGGTCATTGCGGTGATTTGGCTCAGCGTTGCCGGAGCGATACTGATTTATAACTGGATTTCCTACTGTGTTCTTCTGCGCAGGTTGCGGGAATCCACGCTCAGAACAGACTGCATTTTGGAATCCGATGAGAGTCCCGGCGCGTTTCTGCTGGGTTATTGGAAGCCGAAGATCTGCCTGCCCGTTGGCTTATCCCGGCAGGACATGCGGTTTATCATCGCCCATGAACAGGCC
>JAFXBH010000227.1 GCA_017521875.1 Oscillospiraceae bacterium | reverse complement strand
TATGAGATGTGCTATACCAATATTCTGAATATGCTGAATCTGGCAGGCATCCCTCTTCACGCAAAAGATCGCACCGGCCTTAAGAACATTGTGTTTGCCGGAGGTGTTTGCGCGTATAACCCGGAACCACTGGCAGATTTTATTGACTTTTTCTCCTTGGGAGAGGGAGAAGAGGTAACCGAGGAAATTATCAGCATGTATGATCGCGCCAAAGTCCAGAACTGGAGCAAGGAAAAGTTCCTGGAGGAAGTTTCTCATATTCCCGGCGTGTATGTTCCCTCGTTTTATAACCATGTATACAATGAAGATGGAACACTGGCTAAGATTGTGGTTTCTGACGGAGCACCCGTCAGAGTAAAAAAACGGATAGTTGAGGATTTGGATAAAGCCTACTTTCCTACAAAAATGATTGTAGCATCTACAGAAATTGTCCACGACAGAGCCAATTTGGAAGTTTTCCGCGGTTGCATTCGCGGATGTCGGTTCTGCCAGGCCGGTTTTACATACAGACCGGTTCGAAAAAGAAGCGCAGAGACACTTTATCGTCAGGCAGTAGAAACACTGGAAGATTCCGGTCACAACGAAATGACACTATCCAGTCTGTCTACTTCTGATTATCGACAGTTAAAGCAATTGACCGACATGCTGATTCCGTACTGCGAAAGTCACCGAGTCAATCTGTCCGTGCCCTCATTGAGAGCGGATAACTTCTCCCGGGAACTGATGCAAAAACTGCAAACGCTGCGGAAAAGCGGTCTCACCTTTGCTCCGGAAGCAGGAACACAGCGGCTGAGAGATGTTATCAACAAGAACCTGACGGAAGATGAGATTCTTTCCAGTTGTACAAATGCTTTTGCAGGTGGATGGAACAATGTAAAATTGTATTTTATGCTTGGTCTGCCTACCGAGACGGATGAAGATGTTCTTGGTATTGCCGAATTGGTGTATAAGATCATTCAGTGTTGGAAGGAAAACGCCAGCAACAAAAAACGAGGCCTTCGTGTCCACGTGGCCACCGCGTACTTTGTGCCAAAGCCGCATACTCCTTTCCAGTGGGAGCAGCAGATTGCACCGGAAGAATATTTGCGTCGCTGTCGTTTACTGAAAGATCATTTCTACTCTAAATCAATCGAATATAACTACCACACCCCGGATATCAGCCGACTGGAGGCAGTTACTGCCCGTGGCGACCGACGCTTGGGCGCGGTCATTGAAAGAGCATTAGAAAATGGCGCTCGTCTTGACGGCTGGGACGAATATTTTAACTATAATGCCTGGGTGAATGCTTTTGACGCATGCGGAATTGATCCTTCTTTCTATACGACCCGCGGCTATGGCGAAGAAGAACTTCTTCCTTGGGATACTATTGATGTGGGTGTATCTAAAAAGTTTTTACTTTCCGAGCGCAGACAGGCTTACAAAGGTGAGAACACTCCGGATTGCAGACATAAATGTAGTGGCTGTGGTGCAAATTGTCTTCTGGAGGAGGGAAAATGCGATGCCTAGACTGTTATTTGAGAAAAAGGGACGTGCTATCTGGATTTCCCACTTGGACTTGATGCGGGTGTTTCAACGCGCATTCAAACGGGCAGGACTTCCTTTGACCCACACCCATGGATTTAATCCACGGCCCTCAGTTTCTATAGCGCTTCCGCTCTCTGTTGGAGTTGAAAGCACCTGTGAACTGTTGGACTTTGACCTTGAAGGAGATTCCTTTGATCTAGACGAGGTACTTCATCAATTAAATGATACGCTCATTGAAGGTATCGAGGTTTTGAAGGTATACGATTCTGGTAGGAAATTAAGGGATTTGACCTATTTGCATTGCCAGGTTGATTTAATTTACGACAATAATATCCCGGATTTGGGACAAGAAAAAATCAAAAATCTGTTTCAGGAAAAAGAAATAATTGTTGCAAAGAAAGGCAAGAAAGGATTACAGGATCAGGACATTATTCCTATGATTCGTGAATGCAATGTACACGGAGAGGATAATAAACTTGTATTAGACTGCATAGTATGTTGTCAGAATCCTTCCTTAAATCCTATGCTTCTGGCATCTGCGGTGGAAAAATATTTACCTGATATAAAACCGGATTTTGCCGCATTCCGTCGCATAGAGATTTTTGATGAAACAATGACTGTATTTCGATAAGGAGTGTAACAATGGAAATTAATCCCAATTATATACTGGAAGACTGTCCTATCTGCCGGGGCGCTGGAATCGTAATGCATGAGGGTGGATGGAATGTTCAGGTAGAATGCACACAGTGCAGCGCCCATACCGTATATGTGGAATATCAATCTGACGAGGAACGGAAAGCAGCAGAAGAAAGCGTTGTCAGATTATGGAATTTGGGCAAGGTTGTTCGTACAGAAATTGGCGAATAAAAAATTTTAAAAAAGTGCTTGCTTTTTTCGGCGGAGTGTGTTATCATACTGTGGCTAACGAAAAAGCAAGCAAAATCCGGGTTTGGCGAAGTTTGGTATCGCGCTTGAATGGGGTTCAAGAGGCCGCTGGTTCGAATCCAGTAACTCGGACCAAAATAGCAGAAACTGCAAGTGCGGTTTCTGCTATTTTTATTTTATCAGAAAGGCCGTGATGATATGGAAAGAATCACATTAAAAGATTCCAATTATCGTATTATTGGCTATGTTGATATTGCTCCCAACGGCGACAAAACCCTACGAAATGAAAAATTCCAGATTCTCGGCTATTATAGCAAGCAATCCGATGTTACCAAAGATAACCGCTATATGATTGTGGGAAGGGGAGACATATTAACCTCTCTTTTACGTTGAATAATGGTTCTAATTATGGATAAAAGCCAAAATAACTGTAAATTTCTTGAAAATAATACTTGATTTTTGGTTTTTATTATGCTAGAATAACTCGGTCTGAAAAAGCAAGGTGAGTCCTCTGCGATGCCGGAAGCCATATCTCCGGGCATCCATCGCATGAACGCCTAATATTAAGGAGGACGTAGATATGGATTTAGTAAAGGCTCTGTCTAGCCAGTACATGAAGGAAGAACTGCCCGAAATGCGGGTTGGCGACACTGTTCGTGTGCATGTTCGCATCAAGGAAGGTTCCCGTGAGCGTATTCAGGTGTTTGAAGGCACCATTATCGCTCGCAAGCACGGCGGTATTGGTGAAACTATCACCGTTCGTCGCATTAGTTCTGGCGTAGGTTGTGAGAAGGTTTTCCCTGTTCACTCTCCCCGTAT
>JAFXBH010000226.1 GCA_017521875.1 Oscillospiraceae bacterium | reverse complement strand
GGCGGGGATAGCCGCAGTGGTTGACGTCACGGCCGTAGGGAGAGGTCTGGGTGACCTGACCCGGCAGAGAGGTGGGAGCCATCTGGCCGCCGGTCATACCGTAAATGGCGTTGTTGACGAAAATTACGGTGATGTTCTCGTTTCTGGCGGCAGAGTGAACAGTCTCGGCCATACCGATGGAGGCTAAGTCACCGTCGCCCTGATAGGTGAAGACGATGTTCTCCGGGCGGCTGCGCTTGATACCGGTTGCGGTAGCGGGAGCGCGGCCGTGGGCGGCTTCGATCATATCACAGTTGAAATAGTCGTAAGCCATAACTGCGCAGCCAACAGGGGCAACGCCAATGGTCTTGCCTTCGATGCCCAGTTCGTCAATGGCTTCTGCCACCAGACGGTGGATAATGCCGTGGGGGCAGCCGGGGCAGTAGTGCAGAGGAATGTCTGCTAAGGACTTGGGTTTTTCAAATACGATTGCCATATCAGAACGCTCCTTTCTGCGCATTGCGAATGGATTCCAGCACCTGGTCGGGACTGGGGATCATACCGCCGCTGCGGTTGCAAAGGGCAACCGGACGCTTGCAGCCGGTGTAGAGTCTCACATCTTCGATCATCTGACCCATACTCAGTTCCACGCAGACAAAGCCTTTGACTTTCTCAGCAGCGGCTTCCAGCGCCTTCTTGGGGAAGGGCCACAGGGTAATGGGACGGATCAAGCCCACCTTGATGCCTTCGGCTCTTGCGGCAACCACCGCATTCTTAGCCACACGGGAGGCGATTCCGAAGGCTACCACGCAGTACTCAGCGTCGTCCATCATATACGCTTCCCACATAGGCTCGTTCTCTTCGATGGCCTTATACTTTTCGTAGCGCTCAAAGTTCTTGGCTTCCAGTTCGTCTGCCTTTAAGTACAGGGAGTTGACCACATTGTGCTTTCTCTGGCAGTTGGTGCCGGTCAGCGCCCAGGGCTTTTCATAGGTGGTGACTTCGGTATCCTCGAAGGAGATAGGCTCCATCATCTGTCCGATGGTGCCGTCTGCCAAAATCATAGAGGTCATCCGGTACTTGTCGGCCAGGTCAAAGCCTTTCATAGTCAGGCTGGCCATTTCCTGCACAGAAGCAGGGGCCAGGACGATCATCCGGTAGTCACCGTGACCGCCGCCTTTGGTGGCCTGGAAATAGTCGGACTGGGAGGGCTGAATGCCGCCCAAGCCGGGACCGCCACGCTGGACATTGACCACCAGCGCAGGCACATCAGATCCGGCAATATAACTCAGGCCTTCTGCCTTCAGGGAGATTCCGGGAGAGGAGGAAGAGGTCATGACCCGCACACCGGCAGCGGCTGCGCCGTAGACCATATTGATAGAGGCGATTTCGCTTTCCGCCTGCAGGAAGACACCGCCGATTTTGGGCATTTTCTTTGCCATATAGGCGGCAATCTCTGTCTGGGGGGTGATGGGGTAACCGAAGTAGTGACGACAGCCTGCCCGAATGGCGGCTTCGGCAATGGCTTCGTTGCCCTTCATAAGTACGCGTTCTGCCATAATATACCCTCCTTACTTCTCAACGGTGATAATGCAGTCGGGACACATGGTTGCGCAGAAAGCGCAGCCGATGCATTTGTCCGGAGCCGCCATCACAGCGGGAGAATAACCTTTTTTGTTGATTGTGTCTGTGGCAATGGTCAGACAGCCTTTGGGACAGGCGTCTACACACAGGCCGCAGCCTTTGCACCAATCGGTGCGGAATGTTACAGTTGCCATTTTCATTCCTCCTTGGGTTATATTTATCCCCACAGAGGTCGGTTGCCCGGCTTCTGGGTAGGTAAATCAAAGTATCGTTCCTGCAGTTGCAGGGGAATCAGCGGGGAGATATTGCCATCAAGCGCCGCGGCCACAGAGGTTTCTGCGGTATGGGCGAAAATGGGAAGACCGCTGAGGGCGCTTAATTTTTCCATATAGGGCAGGGAAGCCAGAACCGTTTCCGGGGTGGTTTCTGTGCCTAAGTTGGCGTTGTTCACCAGGTCTGTAAAGGCCAGACCGCAGGCGGTCTCAATTTCCTTCATAACCTCCAGCGCCTCCTCCGGGGTACGGGTCAGCGGCCGGTAGCAGTTGGCAACAAATACCATACGGTAGTTACCCTCCTGCTTGATTGCGGGGATATACCGTCCCAGGGCGTATGCCCCCCGGTCGTCACCGCCGATATCCATAATGCCGTAGATGCTTTTGTCCTCCACCAGCCGGTAGGCCTCCGCCGGGAGAGCCGGCAGGTCTACATTGGTATTGGCAAAGGGCAGGGAGATCAGTTCCACCCCGGCGTCCTGCAGTTGTTTTTTGCTGTCTGCGGTACGGAAATAGGGGTTGACGATGTCTAAATCCCCGATACAGACCTTTTTGCCCTCTTTAGAGAGCATAATGGCGTAATTGACGGCAATGTTGGT
>JAFXBH010000225.1 GCA_017521875.1 Oscillospiraceae bacterium | reverse complement strand
CGTGCAATCGCGGTTTGGTAGTGCTGTTGCGCCAGAACAGTGGTCGGTACCAAAATCGCTGCCTGTTTGCCATCCATAACCGCTTTTATAACACTGCGCAGGGCCACTTCAGTTTTGCCGAATCCTACATCGCCGCAAAGAAGTCTGTCCATTGGAATGGGTGACTCCATATCGTGTTTGATCTCGCTGATGCAACGAAGTTGATCGTCGGTTTCCGGATAATGGAAATTGTCCTCAAATTCCTGCTGCCAGGGTGAATCAGCGGAAAATGCAAAACCTTCCTGACGCCGCCGGGCGGCATATAGTTGGATCAGTTCCCCGGCCATATCCTTTGCAGCCTTACGGGCTTTTGCTTTGGTTTTGTGCCAGGCATCTGTTCCGATTTTGTTTAAACGGATATTGGCATCCTCTCCACCGCCAATATACTTGCTGACTAAATCCAGTTGCGTTGCGGGAACAAATAGGGTATCGGTTCCTTGATATGCAATTTTAATATAATCCTTTATTGCCCCGTCGATTTTCATTTGTTCCATTGCGACGAAACGTCCGATACCGTAATTTTCGTGCACAACCAGATCACCGGGGGTCAGATCGGTAAAGGAGTTGAGTTTTTGACGGTTGGTGGAGGATTTTTTTGAAGTTTTTCTTCTTGGTTCTGCCTTGCCTGTCAGTTGACCTTCCGTCAGAATGGCAATACGACCATCGGGATATTCCATGCCGTAGGGAAGTGTACCGTCGGTTAATAGAATATGACCGGGCTGAGGCATGGTGGTGAGAGGGATACAGAGATGGGATTTTAGACCTCTGCTATCCAGCATTTCGCGAAGCAGTTCTGCTCTGCGACGAGAGCCACATAATACCAAACTGGAAAAACCTATCTTTTGGTAGTGTAATAGGTCGGATGCTGCGGTATCCAAATTGCCACCGTATCCGGGCAGTTGCTTTGCACTCATAGGCAGTAACTGACTGGGCTTGCAATTATCCGGATAGGCCGATGCAGTAAACCGATCCAAATACAGAATCGAATGGGATTCTACTGTCTTGCAGAAATCATCCCAGTCCAGCACATAGTCACACAGTTCTCCTGCAACCAGACCACCTTGCAGCATACTGTCCAGTTGCATTCCCATATCGGTGATCCGGGTGCGGCAACTTCTTTGCAAATCACCTTGGTCACATAATACTACAATAGCATTTTGTGGGATATAGGAGATGGCAGTGGCAAATTCCGGATATATCAGGGACATATATCTGTCTACAGAAGGATTATGCACGCCATTTTCGAATTTTTCTAAATCCTTTTGCAATGTGCTGATCAAGGATTCGTGGGGATTCTTGCGCTTGCGTTGTCGGGAGATGAGAACGGAAATTTCGCTGCACAATCCCGCGATACCATCTGCGTGCATACGGGGAAGTGTTTCTGCTACAGGAAGAATGGCAACAGAGGATATATTCTCCGTCCTTCTTTGAGTATCCGGGTCAAAATAGCCCATAGTGTCCAGTTCATCACCGAAGAACTCAGCCCGCACAGGGAATGATTCAGCAGGGGAGTAGATATCCACTATACCGCCACGGACGGCATACTGTCCCGGACCTTCTACCATAGCGCACCGACTGTACCCGGCGCAGGATAATCTGTCGATCAGGTCATCCAAATGATATTCCTGACCTGTTTTTAGAGAGAAACTTGCTTTTTTCAAGGCTACCGGAGGAATGGTTCTTTGGCTGAGCGCATTCCAGGACATTATCTGTAACCGGGTATTTCCGTTGGAGAGGTTATAAAACTGACGTAGCCGTTTGTGTTCCCATTCCCGGGAAGCAACGGTGGTGTCGTACAGTGTTAATTCTCGGCTGGAAAGATTGGTACATTCAAAACCGAGAAAATCCTTTAATTCGTCGCAAGTTCTTTTTGCTGTGGCGTCATCCTGACAAATAATTACAATAGGTCTGTCTGTATGGCTGTAAAGTCCTGCAAGAATATGGCTGCGGTTGATCTGCCCAATGCCAGTAATAGCAGCGTGATGACCGTTTAGAAGGGTATTCAATGCTAAGTTGTACTCCGGCATGGTTTTCAGAAGGTCCAATAACTGATCCATAAGACACCTCAAAAGATTTTTTCTCCACGTAACAATGCGGAAAGGGGGAAAATACCCCCCTTTCCGTGGTTAAATGACAATATTTACGGACAAAGTCCATTAAACTTATTTGCAGCTTCAGCGATGCCTCGCTCAACAATACAAAGAGCGGCATCACCGGCATTTGTAAGAGCAAACTCCAGCGCTTTTTTCTCAGAAGCGGAAAAACCGGAAAGCACCCAGTCTGCAAGATCTTGTTCCGGATTTGGCTTTGCACCAACGCCGATTTTAACTCTGGGAAAATCCTGAGAACCCAATTCCTGGATAATGGACTTGATGCCATTATGTCCACCGGCGGAACCGTCACCCCGAACACGAAGACGTCCTGGTTCTAAGGAAATGTCGTCAAATAAGACGATAATTTTCGATGGGGGGATATGATAGTAAGCAGACAGTTGAAGCACAGAGCGACCCGATAAATTCATATAAGTGAGGGGCTTTAACAGGAACAATTTGTTTCCTTTGTAGGTCACCTGACCGTACAGACCCTGAAATTTACTCTTGTCTACTTTGCAGCCTAACTTTTCCGCCAATATATCAATCCCGCGGAAACCGCAGTTGTGTCGGGTGTTAGCGTATTCTTTTCCGGGGTTTCCCAAGCCGACAATCAGCCAGGCGTCACTTTTCCTACCTATCACAACTTAAAACAGGTCGGCGATGGATGTACCACCGTGAACATGGGAAATAGCACGGGCGAAGATAGGAGCAACATCTAACTGCTTAATCTTATCACAGGGGCAGTCAGCGGGCAGGGGAATGGTGTTATGAACAACGGCTTCCTTAATGGGGGAATTCTGAATCCGCTCATATGCAGGACCGGAGAGAACACCGTGGGTGGCACAGGCATAGACTTCCTTCGCACCACCGATCTTCACAAGTGCTTCGGCAGCATTGCAAAGGGAACCGGCAGTATCAATCATATCGTCAAAGAGAATGCAGGTTTTACCACGAACATCGCCAATGACATTCATAACTTCGCAAACATTGGCTTTTTGACGACGCTTATCCACAATGGCCAGACCCATATGCAGTTTTGCAGCAAATGCGCGGGCGCGGGCAACGGAGCCAACATCAGGAGAAACGACAACAAAGTTATTGTGATCGAATTTGTCTTCGGGGAATTTGTCGAGGAAATACTTTACGAATGTGGGATTGCCCAGCAGATGATCCACAGGAATATCGAAGAATCCCTGAATTTGTGCTGCATGCAGGTCCATGGTCAGGATGCGGTCAGCACCGGCAGCGGTGAGCATATTAGCAACCAATTTGGCAGAGATAGGATCACGGCTCTTAGCCTTGCGATCTTGGCGGGCATAACCAAAATAAGGAATAACTGCGGTGATACGACCTGCGGAAGCACGGCGACAGGCATCGATCATAACCAGCAGTTCCATCAGGTGATCGTTAACAGGCTTACAAGTGGACTGAATCAGGAACACATCAGCGCCGCGGACGGTTTCGTCCAAAGAGACGGAGACTTCTCCGTCAGAGAATGTCTGTACAGTTCCTTTACCCAAATCAAGGTTCAGTTCGCGACATACTGTTTCTGCAAAGGCAGGATTGGAATTTCCACAGAAAATCTTGATATTTTCGCCGTATGCTATCATCGTTCGTAATACCTCGCATTCATCTATTTCGCTTATAGTAGACACCATAAGTCCCTGTGTAAGTATTATAGCATTAATCATCTCATAAATGCAACAGGGAACATAGATAAAATCCAACAAAAAATTCGCTTAATTACTACATTTCTTACGCCAGAGTGTCAAAGGCTTGGTGAAAGCAGATGGTGGTAAGTTTTTTAAGGAAGTAATGCTTGTACAATTTGTCCTTTCGTGTTATAATAAAAAGAAGATTTTTGTAAAAGTTGGTGTATGTAATGAACGATAAAATTATCGTGAAAGGTGCCAGAGAAAACAACTTAAAAAATGTGGATATCACCATTCCCAGAGAGAAACTGGTTGTTTTTACAGGCTTATCCGGCTCGGGTAAGTCCAGCCTCGCGTTTGACACCATTTATGCAGAAGGTCAGCGCCGCTATGTGGAGAGTTTGAGTTCTTACGCCCGGCAATTTTTGGGTCAAATGGATCGTCCGGATGTAGATTCTATTGACGGCCTTTCGCCTGCAATATCCATCGATCAAAAGACGACTTCCAAGAATCCTCGTTCTACTGTCGGCACAGTCACCGAAATATACGACTACTTGCGACTGCTTTGGGCCAGGGTAGGAATTCCGCATTGCCCCAAATGTGGAAAGGAGATCGCCCGCCAAACCATTGATCAAATTGTAGATAAGGTTACAGAACTGGGAGAGGGAACACGCTTTGTAGTCCTTTCTCCAGTTATAAGAGGTAAAAAAGGCGAGCATATCAAAGTTTTTGAAGATGTCAGAAAGCAGGGTTTTGCAAGAGTTCGCGTGGATGGTATTTTATATGAATTGAGCGAAGAAATCACCCTTGAGAAGAATAAAAAACATTCTATTGAACTGGTGGTTGACCGGCTTGTAATTCGGGACGGTCAGCGTCGACGGTTGACCGATTCGATTGAGACGGCTTGTAACCATTCCGGTGGTTTAGTGACGATTAGTCTGCCGGATTCCGGGAAGGAATTAAATTTCTCACAGAACTATGCATGTGAGGACTGCGGAATCAGTCTTTCAGAGTTAGAACCCAGAATGTTCTCGTTCAATAATCCTGCTGGTGCATGTCCTGAATGTACCGGCTTAGGATTTCAGTTGGTGGCCGATGCGGATTTGGTAATTCCGGATAAGTCAAAATCTGTATTTGATGGCGCAATTCGTGTTAACGGTTGGAGCAATGCCAGAACGGATTCTATCTTCCGAATGTATTTTGAGGCACTGGCAAAGAAGTATCATTTTTCCCTTACTGCGCCGATTAGTGAACTTTCGGAGGAGGCTTTGGATGTCATTCTAAATGGCACAAAGGGTGAAAAATTAAAAATGACCTATAACCGTGGCAGCGGAATGGGCACATTGGAACAACCTTTTGAGGGGATTTTAAACAATGTGAGCCGCCGCTATCGGGAAACACAGTCCGATGCGATCCGCAAGGAATTGGAAGAGTGTATGTCTACGGCTCCCTGTCCTCGATGCCACGGTAACCGTCTGTCTGATATTGCATCTGCTGTTACAGTAGGCGGAATTGGAATTATGGATTTCTGCCGAATGAGCATTGCCCAAGAGATTGATTTTATGGAAAAACTTCATCTGGACGGCAATATGGCGATTATCGCGTCTCAAATTATCAATGAGATAAAATCGAGACTTCGCTTTCTGATGGATGTAGGCCTTCAATACCTGACATTATCTCGTTCAGCAGCCACCTTGTCCGGCGGTGAGAGTCAGCGGATTCGTCTTGCAACCCAAATTGGTTCGTCCCTTATGGGTGTTCTTTATATTCTTGATGAGCCATCCATTGGACTACACCAGCGGGATAACGATAAATTGTTGAATACACTAAAAGAACTACGGGATATTGGTAATACTTTGATCGTTGTAGAGCACGATGAAGATACCATTCGAGCAGCAGATTTTATTGTAGATGTTGGCCCCGGAGCAGGCTTGCACGGTGGCGAGATCGTTGCTGCCGGTACTCTGGAGGATATATGTGCAGAACCTAGATCTGCAACCGGCCAGTACATGACCGGAGCGAAGAAGATTCCTGTCCCGTCTGCCAGACGATCCGGTAACGGAAGGTATATTGAAATCCAGGGCGCAAGTGAAAATAATCTAAAAGATGTAAATGTGCAAATTCCTTTGGGGACTCTTACTTGTGTGACCGGTGTATCGGGATCCGGTAAATCCAGTCTGGTCAATGAGGTGCTTAATAAATCTCTTCTTGCTGCACTGAATCATGCCCATACACGTCCCGGCGCATGTCGTGGTATTTTGGGTAAGGAGCATTTGGATAAGGTCATTGATATTGATCAAAGTCCAATTGGCAGAACACCGCGTTCCAATCCTGCCACGTATACCGGGTTGTTTAATGATATTCGGGATCTTTTTGCTTCTACCAACGATGCAAAGATCAGAGGATATGGTCCGGGGCGTTTTTCCTTTAATGTTTCAGGCGGCAGGTGTGAGGCCTGCGGTGGCGATGGCGTAAAGAAGATCGAAATGCATTTTCTGGCTGATGTATATGTTCCTTGCGAAGTATGCAAAGGAAAACGCTATAACAGAGAGACCCTTGAAGTGCAGTACAAGGGAAAGAATATTGCCGATGTGTTGGATATGACCGCGGAGGAGGCAACCGAATTCTTCAGTAATTTGCCGAAAATTTACAAAAAGGCGCAAACACTTGTGGATGTAGGACTGGGATATGTTAAATTGGGTCAGTCCAGTACCACACTCTCCGGTGGTGAGGCGCAGCGAGTAAAACTTGCTACAGAATTGGCTCGGACATCCACCGGACGCACGATTTATATTTTGGATGAGCCTACTACAGGTCTTCATGCGCAGGATGTGCATAAACTGATTGATGTTCTTCAGCAATTGGTGGATTCCGGAAATACCGTACTTGTTATCGAGCATAATATGGATATGATTAAAACTGCTGACCACATTATCGATTTAGGACCCGAAGGAGGAGACCAAGGCGGTTATGTGGTTGCGGTAGGCACTCCGGAACAGGTTGCCGCTGTCGAAGAAAGTTATACCGGTCAGTATCTGAAACGCTATCTGTAATAGAAAACCCTGCCTGAAATTTCAGGCAGGGTGATAGATCAATTGATATCTTCATAGTGATCAGAGGACAGAAGTTCCACAAATTCCAGAAGTGCCTTGTCATGGCCTCCGGCATAATCGCTGATTCGGAATATAGGAGAATGAACGGTTCCGGGATTGCCGGTGGCCTTGATCTCCATTGTGATAGTGAAGCGGGTCGCTGTGGGTGTGGGATGGTCGATCAGCACAGCCCCTCCGTGGACAGATGCGGCAGATGCAATCATTGTCATACCCAACCCAAGACCATGCCGACTATCCTCAAGAGAGGGAATTCTGCGGTATCTTGTCCAGATATTGCGTTCATCATAGGATTCATCGTTAATATTGCATACAGAGAAGGATGCAATATTTCCGTTTCGGACAAGTTTGATGTCTACAGTAGTGCTTACTTTGGCAAATTTCAGGGCATTGGAAAGCAGATTATAAATGGCGCGTTCCAAACTTTCTGCGTGGAACAGACCGAAGATAGGCTCATCAGGGGCCGTGTAGGAAATGGAAATGCCGGATTGCTCTGTAAGAACACTGGCCTTTTCAATAATCTCGTTTATAACGGCAGTCAGGTTTACGGTTTCAAATTCGGAGATGGGTTTGTTCTTGTAATTACGTGCGTCGGTCATATTGCTGACAATCCGAAGAAGTTGAAACAGTCCGTTATTAATTTGACCGGCGGTATGTTTGGCTTCCGGATCAATTTCGTTAAGTTGAGAGAGCAGGTCGTCCGTTGTAGTCATAATGTTGGATAGCGGAAGCCGCAATTGTTTGGCAGCAAGAGCCAAGGTCTGCAGATGCTCGTCATCGGCGTCGGTTTCCACAATGAAGATATCATAGTCATCGGTGCGTGTAACACCGGTATTCCAAACAGTATCGCCTGCGGTAACAGTGCAGTATAGAGTGCCGTTTTCAAAAGATTCATATAACCTCAGGTTTTGGGTTATAAATTCATTGACGGACATTCCGGTGTAAAACATACGCTCTTCTGCTGCGGCATTGGTTGCAACGATCTTGCCGTCTTTTACACAAAAAGCGGGGCGGTCTATAAAATTTAACCATTGGAATGTATGCTTATTTGATTCCATATTACCTTACCTCCGGCTATATCTTGTGCAAAAATCAGGATATTTTTCACAGGAATTTCATACTTCTTATATTCTAACGAATAACTTGAAAAAATGCAAGAACAATCCGCGAATGGAGTGAAATTATGTCGATTCATAAAGGGCATAGAGAAAGGCTCAAGAGTCGTTTCCGCCAGGAAGGGCTAGATAATTTTGATGAATTATATGTTTTAGAGTTGCTTCTTTTTTATTGCATTCCTCAGAAGGACACAAATCCTTTGGCACACAAATTGCTGGATTACTTTGGCTCTTTAACTGCGGTACTGGATGCAAAGCCGGAACAACTGGAAAAGGTTGAAGGTATCGGGCCAAATGTTTCTACGTTCCTCTCCCTGATCACGGAGGTTGGAAGATATTATCAGGTGAAACGCTCTGAGCCTGGAGAGGTTTTGCGTACAATTGAACAGTGCGGCAACTATCTGATTCCGTACTTCTTTGGAAGAGAGCAGGAGAATGTTTTCTTATTGTGTCTGGATGCAAAGTGCAAAGTTATTTGCTGCAAGAAGGTGGGAGAGGGAAGCGTGAATTCTGCCAATATATCCATCCGCAGGATTGTTGAAATAGCATTGGAGGCGAATGCAACATCGGTGGTACTGGCTCATAATCATCCCAGTGGCCTGGCAATTCCGTCGGCTGATGATATTCAAACCACATATCGTGTTGCAGCCGCACTGGAGGCTGTTGAGGTAGCGTTGGCCGACCATATCGTTGTCAGCAAAGACGATTTTGTATCTATCGTACAGTCTCAGT
>JAFXBH010000020.1 GCA_017521875.1 Oscillospiraceae bacterium | reverse complement strand
TTTTTGAAAAGACCTCCACCCGCACCCGTTGTGCCTTTGAAGTGGCGGCACGGGATCTGGGCATGGGCGTCACCTATCTGGATCCCTCGGGATCTCAGATCGGCAAAAAGGAATCCATTGCCGACACCGCCCGGGTTTTGGCCGGTATGTACGACGGTATTGAGTACCGCGGCTTCGGCCAGGAGATCGTGGAGGATCTGGCAAAGTATGCCGATGTGCCGGTTTGGAACGGCTTGACCAACGAATTTCACCCCACCCAGATTCTGGCAGATATGCTGACGATCCGGGAGCAGTTCGGTTACCTGAAGGGGATCAACTTTGTGTATATGGGCGATGCCCGGTACAATATGGGCAACTCTTTGATGGTTGGCTGCGCCAAATTGGGCCTGAATTTTACCGCCTGTTGTCCGGAGAAATATTTCCCCGATGCCGCGCTCATTGAGACCTGTCAGGCCATCGCCAAGGAAAGCGGCTCTGTTTTGAAGTTTGAGACCGATGCCAAGGACGCAGTGAAGGATGCCGATGTGATCTACACCGATGTATGGGTGTCTATGGGTGAACCGGAGTCTGTGTGGCAGGAGCGGATTGAAGAACTGTCTCCCTATCAGGTAAACAGCCGTCTGATGGCGGCCACCGGCAAGGAGTCCACAGTGTTTATGCACTGCCTGCCTGCTTTCCACGATCTGAATACCAAGATCGGCAAAGAGATGGGCGAAAAGTTCCACATCGATGCTATGGAAGTCACCGACCAGGTATTTGAAAGCAAACAGTCTATCGTGTTCCGGGAAGCAGAGAACCGTATGCACACCATTAAGGCGGTTATGGCCGCTACTCTGTAACAATAAAACGAGCGACTTGGAAAGTTCCAAGTCGCTCTTTTTTATTAGTCTTCAAATTGCTTTTTCTGCTTGGTGTAGAACAAAAGACCCAGCACGATCCAAACGATCAGCAGCAAGTAAGATTCCTTGCCGAAGTGGACGCCGGACAGGCCGGGAATGGGGATCAGTTGCAGAATCATAAAGATCACAGAGAAGCCCACGCCGACGGTGGCCATTGTTTTCAGGAAGAATGTGCCGTCCCCATCCCGCTTCATGGTCACCATAGCAGAAGCGCAGGTGAAGAAGTAACCTACAGAAGCGCCAATGGCGCACATATCCACGAACCAGCCCAGTGCTTCCCGGCCAAGAATGGGACCGGAGAGAGATACGATGATGCAGAAGATCATGGCATTCTTAGGTGTGCCGTGTTTTTTGTCCAGTTTGCTGAACCACTGAGGCAGATAACCGTCCCGACTCATGGAGAACATCAGACGGGAAGAGGCCAGATAGAAACCCATAATACCGGACAGTACAGCGCAGGATACACCGGTGCCGATCAGCACTTTGCCGAAAGTGCCCAGCATTTCTTCTGCGGCTACCAGCAGCACCCACTCACCGGCCATGACCCGCTCCGGCCAGTTGGCCAGCACCAGAGCAGAAACGGTGTTGTTGGCGGTGTATACGAAGCAGCCGAACAGGATGGCTACTACCATAATGCCGCTGACTTTCTTGAAAGAGAAGTTAAACTCTTCCGCAGCCTGGGGAATGGCATCAAAACCAACATAGGCCCAGGGGGCGATGGCAAAGGTGGCCAAAATGGCAGAAATCACGCCCCGGGTACCTACATGGGCAAATTCACCGATATTGTCTGTGGTGGCGCCTGCGGCCATAGCGGCGGCTTTGTCAAAGCCCCAGATAGGCGCAAGATTCAGATTATTGGCCTTGGCGCTGCACAGGCCGGCAACGGTCAGAGTCACCACGCTGACGATCAGCAGGCTGGACAGGATGGTTTGAATAAAGCCGGCTTTTTGAACGCCCAGAATATTCAAATAGCCAAACAGCAGCAAAATGGCCATAGCCAGGATCATCTCACCCATATAGATCTCAAATCCGGCAATGGAGTAATGGAAGCCGAATTTCAGAATGTCAGCCTTGCCGTCGATGCCGTCTACGATCAGACCGATGGCGGTGCTGTTCATAGGTACATTGGTCAGGTAGGCGGCCACCAAAAACCAGCCGCACAGATAGGCGGCGCCCTTACCGAAACAGGCCTTGGCAAAGGTGAATTCACCGCCGGCTCTGGGGTACTTAGGTACCATATAAGCATAACTGGCAGCAATGATGATCATCACCAGAGCGCCCAGCACCATAGCGATGGCTGTGCCTGCCACACCGGAGTTGGGCAGAAATTTTTTTCCGGGATTGATAAAAGAACCCCAACCGATGACGCATCCAAAGGCAATGGCCCACACATTCATAGGAGACAGTTGCCGCTTCAGGGAATTGCCGTTATTTTCATTATTACTCATTTTACCCACCTCTTTTGACAGATTACACATCGTATGTTTTGTCAATGGCTTTCAGTTCCCGGAAGGTATCGATCTCCACGATGTCCTCGTCAAAGCACTCCTGTACTTCCACCGCATAGTTTTGCTTGCGGTAATTCAGGGGAACTTGCTCCCAATATCGTTCCTTGCCGCCGGGAGTGGTATACACCTCGGCAATATCCTGGGAGAGTTTGTGGCCGTCCTCTTCGTTCCAGTAGGAAATGCCCACCATCTGCCAGCAATCCAGGCCGCCAACCTTCTGTTCTACGATAATACCGTTCTTTACCTCAAAGCACCAGTCATCGGTGCGGTCTTTCTTGATTGCCAGGAAATCAGAGGTGTAGTGGTACTTCTTGATGATCTTGGGATTGCTGATCAGCAGGTCTGCCTCAAACACATAGGCGTTGGAAAGCAGATAGCGTGCCACCAGGGCGCTGGAAATATTGTTGGCCTCATTGTAAACGGGATTTTCCAGGAATTTGATCATGGGATACTTGTAAAGCAGTTGATCAAACTGCTCGGAGAGGTAACCCCGGACAATGTAGATCTCATTGATGCCAGCCTCCAGACAGGCGTCCAAAAGACTGTCGATAATGCGCTGGCCGTGTACACGAACCAAAGGCTTGGGGGTGTTAAAGGTGATGGGCACCAGCCGGGAGCCGAAACCGGCGGCAATGAAAATGGCCCGTTTCACCCGGTAGGGTTCCAAAACCGCAAAACCGGATTCTGTCACTTTGTGACCCTTTACGAAGCCGGATTCTGTCAGGAATGCCATAGCCCGGCTCACAGAGCCTAAGGACATACCGGTTGCATTGGCAATGTCTCGCTGATTGACCTTGGCTTCGGTCTTTTCCAAAAAGGTAAGCACCTCAAATTGCTTACGGGAAAGAATATGTTCCATAATATGAGTGTCCTTTCTTGGGGGCAAGCCCAGCGCAGGTGTATAAATATTTGTCGAATATTTTCATTTTTTGTCATTGTAACACTAATTTGGAACAAAGTCAATGGATATCTACCGGGAAGTATGGGGTTGTGATTCCATTCGGTACAAAATTCGAGATATTTTGAAACAAAAAAAGGAAAAGACCCGGAAGGGTCTTTTCCTGTGTTATATCCAAAACTTCTGCTTGGGTGTATGTAATTGAACATCCGGTAATTGCAGATCTTCGGAGATCCTGGAATAGATCTGCTGAGCAAAGTACACATCGTGGACAGAAATACCGATGTTGTAAGCCAAAATCCGCTCCTCGTCGGACTCACGACCCGGCACTTTTCCGGTGACCACATCGGTCATCTCTGCAAAGCGTTTAAACTTGTCAAAATAGCGGAAATTGCAAACGTGACCGTAATCGTCGGCAAATACCTTGTCGAAGAACAGGTCGCAGTTGGTAAAGCCAAGGGTGTGAATGGGAACGACCAACACGCCCTTTTTGTAGCATTCATCGCTGCAGAAATCCTTTGGCGCATAGGTAACGCCGGAAACCACCACATCCGAGCCGGTCACCAGTTCCTCGGGGGTATCCACCATTTGGAAGGAGATGTTTTCATACTGGTCAAATCGCTGGGCAAAGTCTTGCTCCTGCCCTTTATACTTCAGCAGATTCACGGTCAGTTTTTTATCTTTCAGCACCTCTGCCAGCACCAGCATAGTGGCTCTGGTGGTGTTACCCAGTCCCACCATTCCGATGGTGGAGAAATTGGATTTTGCCAGATGGATGATGGCGTGGGCGGCCACAGCACCGGTACGCATCGCGGTGATCCAGGTCGCATCCATCAGCGCAAGCACCTCTCCGCTCGCCACATCAAACAACGACAGAAAACTCTCCAGAGCAGGTACTCGCTCAGGATATCGGGTTACCACCTTAATGCCGCCGGCCTGGCCCACAATGGAGGGCATCACATTGCAGAACACACCGTCAAAGGGTTTCAGGCTGATTTTGGGAGGGAGCAGTGCGTCCCCTTTCTTTTCGATCATTTCGCTGACCCACCGATAGCAGTCCACGGGGGAAATGTTCATTTGGGAAATCACATCAAAATCGATAATTTTCATGTATCATCCTACCTTGTTATGTCCGGTTTGCCACGCAGGCGTCTGCATCTTCCAAAAGGTATGCGGTGTAATTGTGGTGGGCGATCTGCTGATCGGCCGGGGGAAGTTTCATATAATCACCGTAGCATTGGGTGAGGATCTCATCATATCTGGTGGGAACCCACAGCATGGCGTCCTCAAATTGCATCCGCTCCACCTGATCAAACAGTTCTTTCCGGAAAGGTTTTACAGCGGTGAACCATGTGGTCAGATTCACATATGTACTGTCATAAGGACGGTTTTTGCCCTGGGTATCCAATTTTGCGGCAAAATGATTGGCGCCCAGCAATTTTCCGTAGCAGTAAGCCGCAAATTTGGCAACATTCCGTACAAATCCGCCGGAGGCGCTGCGATAGAACTTATCTCTGCCGGCCAGGTCGATCATGGATACAGCCTTCTTGCTGCCTTCCATGATCTGGGTAGCCTCTTCCGGTGTATTTCCGCAGCCATCCAAAGGATAAATATCCACAAACAGACCAAGGCCGTAGTCCGCCGCGCCGTGATAGTCGATCCAGTACCGGGTATCTACCAAACGGGCGATGGGATAGATATACTTCTTGTTGGTTTTATAATGCATCAGTTTCAGAGGAGCGATCTCTTTGGCGTGCTCCATCAGGTATGCAATCAATTTCTCATAATCCGGACGGGGCATCATCACATCCACATCGTCATCCCAAGGAATAAAACCCTGATGCCGCACAGCCCCAAGGAGTGTGCCGTATGTCAAAAAGTAACGCAGATTCAGCCGATCGCAGATCTCATCCAGCGCTTTCATAACCTCCAGTTCGCCTAACTGCACTTCACGGGGAGTCAATGCTTTCATCAGAAAAACTTCCTTTCTCTATCTGCCTGAATGGGCAAAATCCATTACTTTTTCCGCAGCAGATTTTTGATATTTCCACCCAGCTTTGTGTCGTTGCGTTTGCCTTTGGCGATGGATTTTCCAATGTGTTTTATCCCACGAACGCTGCGCTACTGATCAGTCTGGGGCTGGCCGATGTCAGCTATGGCGACTGGTTC
>JAFXBH010000224.1 GCA_017521875.1 Oscillospiraceae bacterium | reverse complement strand
ATTTTATTCAACATTCACGGCAAGGGCGGATTCTTGTGCGCCCTTGGCGGATTACTCACCTGGCTTTGTTATTCTGCGATCCTTAAATTTGGCGGTGGAGAAATTTTGGGCTATTTTTGCGCAACAACCTTCGCATCCTTATATGCAGAAATTATGGCAAGAATCAGAAAATGCCCGGCGATCGCATATCTGGTCATCTCGGCATTTCCCTTGATCCCCGGTGCCGGTGTATACTATACCATGACCCACGCGGTTGCAAACAGAATGGACCTGTTTGCCCAAACCGGTATGCACACATTGGCAATTGCAGGTGCTATGGCAGTAGGCATCGTACTTGCTACTTCATTGGTTCGCTTTTGGCTGCAACTAAAATCAAAATTATAATCGGCAATGAAATACCGCAGATGCATTTGCATCTGCGGTATTTATTACTTCAGTTCCCAGGTTTTTATCTGACTAGATTTTTCGTACAGTTTTAGATAACTTTCATACCTGGTCTTTTCGATCTTACCCTCTGCAACCGCCGCACTCACTCCACAGCCGGGTTCTGCCCGATGGGAACAATCGTGAAACTGGCAATTGCCAATAAATGGCGCAAAGTCCGGAAATGCGTACTGCAGATTTTCCTTCAATATTACATCCATTTGCTCCGTGTCAAAAGAAGAGAAACCGGGCGTATCTGCCACATAAGTATCGTCTTCCAGATGATACAGTTCCACATGGCGGGTAGTGTGACGGCCTCTGCCCAGTTTATCCGAAACTTCGCCGGTTGGCAGTTGCAAACTGGGGCAAAGGGCATTGAGCATACTGCTCTTTCCAACGCCGGTATTTCCGGTAAACGCCGTGAGTTTTCCGCGGATAAGGCTACGGAGTTCGTCCACGCCTTCTCCGGTCTCTGCGCTGGCGCATATCACCGGAAATCCGGCATTTTTATAGATCCTTACAAGGTCAACAGCCGGGTCTAGATCGCACTTATTGATGCAGATATAGACCGCAACCTCCTGGTCACCCGCAATAGCCGCAACACGGTCAATGAGATAAGGGTCAGTAACCGGGTTTACATTTGCAGCAAACACAACCAGCCCATCCACGTTGGCAACAGCGGGGCGCACGAAGCGGTTTTTCCGTGGCATGATCTGTTCGACCATTCCCTTGCCGTTCTCAATGGATATTTGTACCAGATCACCAGTCAGCGGCGTCTGCCCATTTTTGCGCAGACTGCCACGCCCCCGGCAAGTAACCAAACCGGCACTTGTTTGCACTTCGTAAAAACCGCTTAAAGATCGAATGATCCTTCCTTCTGATCGTTTTATCATCACTTAGTAAAATCCACTTCCTTAATTACAGGAGATTTACCAGGAATCACTATCTTA
Source organism: Oscillospiraceae bacterium (assembly GCA_017521875.1). Classification (GTDB taxonomy): domain Bacteria; phylum Bacillota; class Clostridia; order Oscillospirales; family Oscillospiraceae; genus Faecousia. The sequence goes on along the minus strand of JAFXBH010000224.1, from coordinate 286 downwards.
TAATACTGAATGCCACTGCCCGTAACGGTTACCTCAACTTCACTCTGACCAGGATTCACCGTAATAGAAGTAACAAAAGTATCATTCGGTCTTAAATAAACTTCCACTTTATATGCTTGTGTTGTGTCCGTTGGCAAACCGTCAATAGTCAGCGACTTTGATTTATCAGAAGGTCCTCTTGAAATACCAAGGGTAATTCTTGTATCAACAGCAATTTCTTCATTCGTACCGCCTGCAGGATTTTGTTCTGCAACTGTACCAGCAGGAAGGTTGCTGTCAACATACT
>JAFXBH010000223.1 GCA_017521875.1 Oscillospiraceae bacterium | reverse complement strand
TTTTTATTTTGCCTCTCGGTAGGTTTGATAAGCAAAGAAGAGAATCACAAAAAAGCCAATGCTTACCAAGTCTGCCACCAGGGAAGTAATGCCACTCACAGTGGTGAAGATCTGACCCAAATAGGATGCTGCCAGCACCACGATCAGCGCGATCCAAATATATTTCAGGATGTTGCTCTGTAAAGAAAGACCGGTTTGGTTTTCCAGTTCCCGCAGACCGGAGATGATCAAACGGACAACGATGACCATAAGCACCAATTCCGCAACTTCCAATATGATCAGCAGCGATGCGGCGGCGTATGCAAGACTAAGCAGACGCAGCAGGAATAAAAAACCGGAAACACCGGCGGCAACGAAACTGAAAGATTTGGCTACGGAAAAAGGCGGATTTTCCAGGGCGAGTTTACCGGCGCCGATGGCAATGAGCAGATAACCAATAAAATCCGGGGGCAATTCCCATACCAAACCGCCAATGCGCACCAGCGCATCCAAAGCGATAATGAGATAACCAATTAAAAGTAAAAACATACGATTTCCTCTTTTCAAAAATTTTTCTGAATTGCACTAATGCCTTTGTTCCATTGCTCGGCGGTGACACCTGCCTGGGCAAGAAGCGCCTCTTCTGTGATGTTGCCGTGGGGGACAGCCCAGGCACCGGCGTCGGTGCCCGGCGCGATGAGACCGCCCATAGCAGCAAAGGTGTTTACATTTTTCAGGGCGCTGTCCAAAATCTTTTCCACATCCGGCTCAGAAAAACGACCTTTGCCCCGCAGGTTGCCAACGGTGCTTAATGTGGGCACCCAGATAACGCCCATATCTTTCATGGCTGCCAAGGCGTCTTTATCCAAATAAGCGCCGTGTTCTATAGAATCCACACCGGCATCTGCCGCCGCTTCCACAGTACGGGCACCGTTGGCGTGGGCCATAACAGAAAAACCTTCTTCGTGGGCGATATGGATCAGTTCCCGGATCAGATCCGGAGAAAGTCCGGATTCTGTAAGCACACCGAAATGATCAAAGTCCATCAAACCGGAGATCATAATTTTAATAAAATCGCCCCCTTGCTCCCGGGTGGATACCACCAAGTGGGCGTATTCTTTTAAGTTTTGATATATTTGACCGATAAATGCGCCGTAATGTCCGGCAAGGCACAAAGGCGCAAGGGGTGTGCGGTAAGTGATGCCGTAATGATGGGCAAGTTCTCTTGCCCGTTTGCCCACACCCCATCTGTCGCCGCCGTCCCGGAGGTAGGTGATCCCCATATCCCGGTATGTCTGCAGCGCTTTGTGGATAAAAGCATCGTCCGGTTTGGCTTTGTGGCGGGCAATGGCATTTTTCCAGTCATAGCCGTCTAAGACCATATGCATATGGCAATCTGCCGTCAACGCCGTCACACCCTTTCTTTTCACATAGTATAGCAAAAGAATGGAAAGGACGCAACCTTGTTTATTCTCTGTCAGTTGTAAACTTTTTGTGTAAGTATTGCAATTTGGCGCACAGATGGTAAAATTACACTATATGCATTCTTATAAAAGGAGGAGCATGCCTATGATCAAACGGTTGGCCCGGTGTGTCCGGGAATATAAATGGGCATCTTTCGGCTCGCCGATCTGTATGGTGGGCGAGGTTACAATGGAAATTCTGATCCCCCTGGTGTTGGCGCAGTTGCTCCGCCAGGGTATCGAGCCGGGATATATGCCCGGTGTGTGGAAATATGGTGGGCTGCTGGCGCTGTGCGCCCTGTGCAGTTTGATTTTTGGCGTGGCATCGGCATTTTTTGCCGCCTACGCC
>JAFXBH010000222.1 GCA_017521875.1 Oscillospiraceae bacterium | reverse complement strand
TGGAGGACGAGCGTACCCCCGGCCCGGCTGATGCCACTTCCAACGCCATGCTGGCGGAGGCGCTGAAGGAAATTTTGGATTCCCTAACCGAGCGGGAAGCCGATGTGCTGCGTATGCGGTTCGGTATGTACGACGGCCGTACCCACACTTTGGAAGAAGTGGGTCAGATCTTCGGCGTTACCAGAGAGCGTATTCGTCAGATCGAAAACAAGGCCATCCGCAAACTCCGCCACCCCAGCCGCGCCAAGAAGATCAAGGATTTCTACTGCTAATAAAAAACCACCGAGGGAAATCCCTCGGTGGTTTTCTTTGGTATCAGAGATTAAAGGTCTGTGTTGTTGCAATTGAGTGGAAATGTGCTATAATGGTATAAAAATTGAAAAGTGGCTGCAGAAAATCCAATGTCAGCACCAATAAAGGGGGTATTTTCATGAAAGAAAACAAAGTGATTCTCATCAGTGTGGACGGCATGCGTCCGGATGGATTTTTATCTTGCAAAAACCCGTACATAAACCAGATGATGTGCAATTCCTATTATACATTGGAGGGTCAGACTGTTTTGCCGCCGGTAACATTGCCGTGCTTTATGTCGTTGTTTCACAGCGTAACGCCCCAGCGCCACGGCATTACCACCAATACCTATCTGCCGATGGCAAGACCTTTGCCTGGCCTGTTTGAACAACTGAAAAATGGGGGAAAGGTCTGCGCGATGTACTATGGATGGGAGCCTTTGCGGGATGTGGCAAGGCCGGGATCGCTGCGGTATGCAGGGTACATTCATTCCTACGCAGAAGAAAGCAGTGACACAGTTCTGGCAGACAGCGCCATTGCCAGGATCCGAAAGGATAGGCCGGATTTTGTGTTCCTCTATATGGTGGAGACAGACCAGAAGGGCGGCCATGATCATGGTTGGATGACAGAGGCGTATTTGCACAGAATTTCTGTGGCAGTGGACAATATTCGTCGGGTTATAGAGGAATTTGGTGAAGAATACACCATAGTGGTAACGGCAGATCATGGCGGTCATGATCGCTGCCACGGCGCGGATATCCCGGAGGATACGACGATTCCCATGTTCTATTTTGGAAAGCAGTTCCAGGCTGGCAAGCAATTCTCCGGCGGCACCATTTTAGACATTGCGCCTACCATTGCAAAAATAATGGGTGTTATGCCTGCCGACGAATGGGAAGGCACGGCGCTGATTTAGGGGGATTCTATGAGCGTTTTTATTGCAACATTGAACCAAACAGCGTTTCTGTTCTCGTTTATTGTAATCGGCTATATTCTGTCCCGGTGGAAATTTGTTCCGGACAACGCACAGGCGGTGTTGTCCAAATTGGAAAACACGGTGTTTATCCCTGCGTTGGTGTTGGGTACCTTTATAGATAACTTTACACCGCAAAAAATATCTGCTGCCCGGGAAATGCTTTTGGGAAGTTTCGTATTGGCGGCGGTTGCGATTGCTCTGTCCTTTGGGTGCGTGCGGTTTTGCAGCAAGGATAAGTATGAACGGAATATTTTTACATACGGGCTGTGCTTTTCCAACTTTGGCTTTGTGGGAAACGCGGTGGTCAGCGCGTTGTTTCCGGATGTTTTTTTGGAATACCTGATTTTTACATTGCCTCTATGGACACTGATCTACCTGTGGGGAGTTCCGGTTTTGTTGATGGGGGACAGTACCGAAAAGCAAACGGTGAAACAGCGGCTGAAAAACTTCGTAAACCCTATGTTTGTATGTACGATTTTGGGTATGCTGATCGGCTTGCTGCGCATTCCGGTTCCTAAATTTATCAGCGCAACTGTCTCCTCGGCCGGCAGTTGTATGTCACCCATCGCTATGCTGCTGACGGGTATGGCCATTGCGCAATTTGACTTAAAGGAGATTCTGCGCATCAAGCGTATTTATCTTGTGTCCTTTTTGCGGCTCTTGGTATATCCGTTGCTTTTTATTGGGATGATGACGGTGGTTCCTTTCCCGGAAACCTTTGCGATTTGCGGGGTTTGCTCTTTGGCGATGCCTTTGGGACTGAGTACCGTTATTATACCCGGCGCGCTGGGAAGGGATACAAAAGTGGCATCCGGCATGGCGCTGATCTCTCATGTGTGCGGCTGTGTTACGATCCCTGTGATTCTGACAATATTTGAATATGTTGCAAAATAATAGAAACAGGCACAGCAGTATCATTTGCTGTGCCTGTTTGCTGTTTTGTTTAAGCAACGGATTCTTTGACGACCACATAGCCGTCTACCAGGTTGGCGCTCTCTAAAGTGCCTTCAATGGCCACGGAACGCTCCATCAGGTCGGTGCAGATGACGCAGCCGTCTTTGCACTCAATCCGCATCACATTTTTCAGCACCACATTTTCTTCGGTGCGGGTGTTCTTATAAACGGTGGAAAGACACATAGTTGTTACCTCTTATTTCAGACTTGCCAGCACGGCAGACAGGCGCATATTGCCCTTTTCAAAGTCAGACACGGCGGCCATCACCTGCTCAAATGCGGCGTGACTGCCGGCTTTCTCCAGTTGGTTAGCCAGATCAGCCAGTTCCTTGGCGTGGGCGGCGTTGTGATTGACCATATACTGCATCAGAGCCATCAGTTCCTCCATGGGGGAATGCTCACATTTTCCTGCGCAGCCGGCGCAACCGCCACCGCAGTCGTGGTCGTGGTGATGATCGTGATCGTGGCCGTGGAGATGGTCGTGATCGTGGGGATGCACATGACCGTGGTCGTGGGAATGGCAATGCTCGTGGCTGTGGGCGACGCCGTCGTGGGTATGCTCATGGGTGTGGGCGTGCTCGTGAGAATGGGTGTGCTCGCCACCGGCAATATGATCGTGATGAATATGCATAAAGTTCTCCTTAACTGTTTTTTCTTTATTATAATCGGGGAAGAAGACCTTGTCAAATACAGAAATAAGCGGGGAAAGAATCCCCGCTTATGCTTATTTCTTGGGTTCGGCAGCCTTGAGATCAAACGACAGCACGGCATCCGTTTTGTTTTCGGCTACGATGGTTACAGTAGCGATCCGCTGCAGGTTTTTGTCCTTGCTGGCGGGAGTCTTTTTGTAACTCCACATATTGTCAGTGATCTCTGCGCCCTCCACGGCCTGATACAGCGCCACGGTGTAGGTGGTCTCCTTACCCAGGAAGGGCTTGATGGCACTTTCAATTACCGCCACGGTGTCGTCTTCGGACACGGCGGCGTCCTTTTCGGTAATGATCTCGTGCATAGCCTTGTTCCGCTCGATGACCTGTTCGGCGGAGTATTCCTTGGTCACAGAGTTGGTGTTGTAATAATAGGTCAGATAGCCGGCAGCGCTGGCCAGACCTACCACCACAAGCAGCACCAGGGTGGCAATTTGCTTGCCGGTAAACCGCAGGTCGGCGTTTTTGTCAAAGGTGAGTTTCGCCCGGTAGGTCACCGGTGTCAGTACCTTCAAAAACAGGGTCAGCACCACGGTTTCGATGGGGAAGAAGAACAGATTCTTAAACAGACGGGAAATGGTAAAGATACCTAAGATCTGATTCTTAGCGCCTTCGGGGTTGCCCATATAGGTGTACTGCCAGGCAATAATCAGGGTCTGCAGCACCATATTTACCAGGAAGCAGATCAGGAAACGGGCCAGCATCACCCGGGTGGCAGATACCTTAGACCGGTATAGACACAGGGAATAGATCAATGTACTGGCGATCTCTGTCAGCACGAAGGGCAGAAAGTAATCACCATTGGGGAAGATCATAAATCCAATGGTATCAGAAATAATAGCGGCGGGAATGGCCACCACAGGTCCGAAGATCATAGCGCCCAATGCGGTTGCCAGCATAGCCGTCTGAATGTTCAACTGAGGGTTACCCAGAGGAATGGCCAGAGGCTTCAGCGCTACCCGCAAGGCGATGAGCAATGCGGTGATCACCAGCATACGGGTGCTTTTCAGTTCAGAAGCGGCATCTTTCCAGTAGGCCTTGGAGAAGGGATGGGGGTATAGGGTCTGATTGCGCATCATTGTGGACATAAAAATAACCTCCTTAATATGTAGGCAAAACGAATCGGCTGCCGCCGTTCCACGGGATACCCAAACAAAAAACCCCTGCGCCAAAAGCACAAGGGAGTGACAGGTACCGTATCGGGAAAGACAGCGCAAAAACTGGCCGACTGATTCGCCCGACCGAGTATCGTTGCTTGCATATTAGGAAGAATTCCTATATGGGCAGCGGATGCGGAAGCCTCATCGCGGGCAATGCCCTTCGTCTGTCACTCAACTCCCCATTTTGACAGCACTTCACGCGAGGTCTCCTACTCTGTTCCCGGCTATCATACTACACAGGAAGAAAAATGTAAATCCCCAATTTGTACTGAACCCCTAAAATTTATGAAAAATCAATACATTTGCGCTGTTTTGACCGGGAAAAATCCTTGCTTTTTGTGCAATATTGATTTATAATGGCTCTATATAAGGGAAAGGAGGGCCACACCTTGGGAGAATTGATCGCAGTTCTGTCCGGCAAGGGCGGAACGGGTAAGACTTCTTTGTGCGCCGGCATTGCGGAAGCCTTGGCGCTGCAGGGTGAAAAAGTCCTGTGCATTGACTGCGATGTGGGCTTGCGAAACTTAGACATTGCCTTGGGTATCAGTCAGATCGGCGCCCTCTCTTTTCAGGATGTATGCTCCGGACAGTATGGGTTGGAATCTGCCACCCGCCATCCGGTGTACCCCACCATTTCTTTCCTCACCGCGCCGCTGAACTGCCCGGTGGAAAATGTGGATTTGGTTGCTTTTTCTCAAATGCTGGAAGTGGCTCGCAGCCGGTTTTCTTATGTGCTGCTGGACGCTCCTGCCGGGATCGATGCCGGTTTCCGGCTGGCGGCGCAGTTTGCCGACCGGTTGATTCTGGTGGCCGGTGCAGACCCGGCATCGTTGCGGGATGCCTCCCGGGCTGCCGATGTGCTGGAAGAGATGGGAAAAACCAATGCCCGTATGATCATCAATCGCGTGAATCCCAAAATGATGACCGCTATGGGCGTGACCGTAGACGATATGATGGATCAGTCCGGATTGCCGCTGCTTGGCGTGGTACCGGAAGATGAAAATGTGATCATGGCAGCCGTATCCCGCCAGCCGTTGCTGGGATACACCAAAAAAGGCGCAACTGCAGCCTGCCGCCGGATCGCCAAACGGATTCAGGGACATTCCGTTCCTGTGAAGTTATGATAAAGGAGCAAAAAATATGAATATTGCATTCCTGGCTCACGATAAAAAGAAAGAACTGATGGTCCAGTTCTGCACAGCCTATAAAAGCGTGCTGTCTAAGCACCAGTTGTTTGCCACCGCCACCACCGGCCGGTTGATCGCAGACAATACCGGTCTGCCTGTCACATTGCTGCTGTCCCACAAGCAGGGCGGCCATCAGCAGATCAATGCCCGGATCGCCTACAACGAGATCGATTTGGTGATTCTGTTCTCTGATCCCAACACTATAGACCCCTGGGACGAAAGCCAGATGGTGGAGACCATTCGCCATTGCGACCGGAACAATATCCCCTTTGCCTCCAATTTGGGCAGCGCGGAAATGTTCATTATGGGTCTGCAGCGGGGCGACCTGGATTGGCGGGAACTGTACCACAGCAAGTCCAAATATTGATTACAACCAGCCGTCCGGCCTAGGGCTGGACGGTTTTTTTGAAAGGAAGAGACCAATGGATAGAATTACACCCCGGACATTGTCCGGTTTTATGGAACTGCTGCCTGCCAAGCAGGCCAAATTGGAAAAAATGATGCGTATTCTGCGGGATACCTACAGCCTTTACGGCTTTGCGGCTTTGGACACCCCGGTGATCGAGGATGCCAAGATTCTGCTGGCAAAGGGCGGCGGTGAGACGGAAAAGCAGATCTACCGCTTCCAGAAAGGCGACAGCGATCTGGCGCTGCGGTTTGACCTGACCGTACCGCTGGCCAAGTATGTGGCACTGCACTATAATGACCTGTCCTTCCCCTTCCGCCGGTATCAGATCGGTAAGGTGTACCGGGGAGAGAGAGCCCAGCGGGGCAGATTCCGTGAATTTTATCAGGCGGATATCGACATCATCGGCGACGGAAAACTGGACATTGCCAACGAGGCGGAAATTCCTGCCATTATCTACCGGGTGTTCCGTGGCTTTGGCCTGACCCGTTTCCAGATCCGGGTGAATAACCGGAAAATCCTTAACGGCTTCTATGCTATGCAGGGCTTGAGCGAAAAGAGCGGTGACATTATGCGCACCGTGGACAAACTGGATAAGATCGGCCCGGAAAAAGTGCTGAAGATCCTGGTGGAAGACTGTGGCCTTTCCGCAGAGCAAGGCGAAGAAATTCTCCGCTTTATCGCCATCACCGGCAGCAATGACCAGGTGTTGACCGCTTTGGAAACCTATGCCGGACGGAACGAAGTGTTCGACCTGGGCCTGGAAGAACTGAAGGCAGTTACCCGGAATCTGTCTGCTTTTGGTGTTCCTGAGGAGAATTTTGCGGTGGATCTGACCATCGCCCGTGGCTTGGACTATTACACCGGTACAGTATACGAGACCACTTTGCTGGATCACCCGGAGATCGGCTCTGTCTGCTCCGGTGGCCGGTATGACAATCTGGCAGAGTTCTATACCGATAAACCCCTGCCCGGCGTGGGCATCTCCATCGGTCTGACCCGACTGTTCTATGTGCTGGACGAGCAGGGTCTGTTGAATGACAATCTGTCCGGCGCGCCCTGCGACGCCCTGGTGCTGCCCATGACTCCGGAACTGCGCCACAGTGTGGCTCTGGCAGAGGCGCTGCGCTCTGCAGGGGTGCGGACGCAACTGTACAGTGAGCAGAAGAAATTCAAGCAGAAGATGAGTTACGCCGACAAATTGGGTGTTCCCTATGTGGTGCTGCTGGGCGAGGACGAGATTGCCGAGGGCGTTTGCTCCGTAAAGAATATGGTAAGCGGTGAGCAGGTCAAGTGTACCCCGGCGCAGGCTGCGGAACATATCCTGAACGGCTTGAAGAATAGCGACGGCCCCTTGATTTTGGAAAAATAATATGGAGTTACGACACATTGCCGCCCGTTCCGGGCGGCTGTCCTCCTTTTTGCGGGAAGAACTGAAAATGTCGGCGGGACTGATGAACCGGCTGAAGTGGCAGGATCGGCTCTATGTCAACGGGGTGGCGGTGCATACCGACTATCCGGTGCAGGTGGGGGATGTCATTACTGTGCCGCTGGACGAACCTACCCCGGATTACCCGGCGGAAACAGGGGATTTAACGGTGCTCTACGAAGATGACCACCTGCTGGCGGTGGATAAGCCGGCGGGAATGTTGATCCATCCCTCCCGTTCCCGGTTTACCGGCACGCTGGCCAATTATGTGCTGGGATATTATCAGCAAACGGGCCAAAACAGCGCCTTTCACCCTCTGACCCGGCTGGATCGGGATACCTTTGGAGTGGTGCTGCTGGCAAAGAATTCCCATATCCACAGCCTGCTGATGCAGGGAGATTGCCAAAAGACCTACCATGCTCTGGTCTATGGCGGCCCGGAGGAGGATTCAGGGGTCATCGACGCCCCCATCGCCCGGTTGCCTCTGCCCAGCCTGCTGCGGCAGGTATCTCCTGAGGGAAAACCGTCTGTGACGGAATTTGCGGTGCTGGAGCGGCAAAAAAATGTGAGCAAATTGGCGCTGCGGCCCATCACAGGACGCACCCACCAACTGCGGGTCCATTGCGCCTACAGGGGTTTCCCCATTTTGGGTGACCCCCAGTACGGCAGCGCAGAATCAAAGGAACTTTCTGCGCAGTTGGGCCTTTCCACCCAGATGCTTTGCGCCAAACAGTTGCGGTTTACCCATCCCATCACCGGGGCGAAAATGGAGATTGATTCTTTGATGAATGTGTAACTTTGCGCCTTGCTTTTCCTTGGTTTTTGTGGTAAAATAGGGCGAAAAATAAGATTTTAAGGAGGTGGCGGTGTGAGAAAAGTCCTTGTTTTCATAACAATTCTAGGTGTATTATTCTCTATGGCGGTGAGCGTCAATGCCGCCACTTATGCCAAAGATATCAGTGCCTATGCCACCGTTGCCAGCGATGGTAGCAGTCAGGTGACGTTAAGCGTGACCATTCATCTGGATCAGGCGGTAGAGGATCTCCGATTCCCTCTGCCGGGGAAATCCAGCAATGTAACGGTCAACGGCTCCCATGCCGGCAGCCGGATGGAAAACGGCCTGCGAATGGTGAATCTGTCCGGCGTGGTAGGTAAGGCGGTGGGGGATATTACCCTGTATTTTACCTACTCTCTGCCCAATATGGTGGTCACCAATGAGGCAGGTCTGCTGGAACTGCAACTGCCGTTACTGTCCGGTTTTGCATACCCGGTGCAGGCGATGGAGTTTTCTGTGACCCTGCCCGGTCAGGTGACTGCCAAACCGGCTTTCTCCAGCGGGTATCACCAGGCCAACATCGAAAAAGACCTGTACTGCACCACCAACGGCGCTACTATTACCGGCGTCTCTCAGGTGGAACTGAAAGACCACGAGACCCTGATGATGACGCTGCTGGTGTCGGAGGAGGTGTTCCCCCAAACCCGAATCGTACTTCCTGATTTTAAGACGGTGAATATCCTGACCACCCTGTTCTTCCTGCTGGCGCTGGCCTACTGGGCGCTGTTCCTCCGGAACATTCCCACCTGGCCGTTCCGAAAACCCAATGCCCCGGAAGGTTTTACAGCCGGTGAGTTGGGCAGCGTCCTCCACCTGAAGGGGGGCGACCTGAATATGATGGTATTTTCCTGGGCCGGTTTGGGCTACCTGCAGATCCGCTGGGAACAGGGGAAAGTCCGTCTGTACCGTCGAATGGATATGGGCAACGAGCGCAGCGCCTTTGAACAGAAATGTTTCCGGCAACTGTTTGGCCGCCGGGAATTCGTGGAGGCTGGTTCACCCAGGTATGGGGAAATCTATTGCGCAGTGGCAAAATCTGTGCCCAATATGTCTTCCATGATCCATCCCAAGTCCGGTAACTTAAGGGTATTCCGGGGGATGTTTGCCATTGTAGGTATGTTCTACGGAGTTTCGATAGCCATCGGTATGGGTTACGGCTGGTTCTGGATGATTGTGCTGGGGGCCTTGGCGCTGATCAGCAGTTGGTATATCCAAGCCTGGGCAGGTGACCTGCTGGCAGCCGACCGGAAGAAACTGTATATGGCGCTGACGCTGATCGGGGCTTGGCTGCTGCTGGGTTTGCTTAGCGGTGTGTTCTCCATAGGCATGAACCTGGCGCTGAGCCAACTGTTTGCCGGTTTTCTGCTGGCATTGGGCGGCCGCCGTACCCCGGCAGGCAGACAGGCTATGGGACAGACCCTTGGCTTCCGGCGGTATTTGAAAACTGTCTCCCGGGAGCAACTGCGTACCATTTGTGAAAGCAATCCGGATTATTTCCACCAGATGTTGCCCTATGCCATTGCTTTAGGGGTTGACCGGAAGTTTGCCCGACAGTTTGGAAAACTGCCGATCGGTCCTTGTCCCTATATCACGATGGCCAACGCCAGTCCTATGCGGGCGGAGCAATGGCGTGGTCTGATGCAGCGGGTTCTGAAAGGAATGAACACCCGCTCTCCCAACAGTCGCGTGAATCGCCTGCTGGCGCTGGTGAAAAGTTTCCTGCCGTAATAAAAAACAGAACACCCCATCTCTTCGGGAGATGGGGTGTTTTTATAGCATATACAGTGGTGCAATGGGGTCGTAGTGCTGGGGTTTATATGTCACAGAGCCGATGGGCTTGCCATCCAGACCGTACTTGGCGTTGTAGCCGAACAGATTTACATAACGCTCCAAGTCTGCCTTTTCTGTCTCCATGGCTTTCATCACTTCCACCGTGGCCAGCACATCGTCCACCGCCCGGTGGGAGTTGACCACCTTGCCGGACAAACCGTACACATCAATGGCGTTGCACAGTTTGTGGGGGTAGGAATGGCGGTCTTTGTACACCGTCAGCAGATCCAGTTTGTCTTTCCCCTTCAAAATGGTGGGATCCCCGTCCCGCAGCAGCAGGTAAAACAGGAAACTTAAGTCAAAATGGGCGTTGTAGGCCAGCAGCAGGGTGTTGCCGGCGATCATACGGGCAATGTCGCAGCAGAGCCGGGTTTTGGGAATGCCCCGGCTGCGGATATCTTCGTTGGAGATGCCGGTGAGTTGCTGAATCAGCGGCGGCACGAATCCCCCGGGACTTAAGGTGATCAGTTCGTCATACTCCTGTATGACAGTCACCGCGCCGTTCCGCTTTTCCACCACCACTGCGGCAAACTCAATAATTTCATCCCGATGAAATTGCAGGCCGGTGGTCTCGGTGTCAAACAGTACCAGCCGGTCATATTTTGCAAATAGAGCGTCCAGCATATTATTCTCCTTTATATAACCGGAACGCCCGACAGAATTTGCTGTCTGTCTCTTCTTCCAACAGGTACTCCCCGGCAACGCTCCACACGAACAGGTCAAAACTTTTTTTGTTACCGGATTTCAGTTCCAGTTCCAACTCGCACAAAGGCACTTCCCGGTCACCGGCGAAGAGTTTGCCATAGTCCAGCGCCATTTCCAGTTCCCCTTCGGTGATGGGAATGATTTTGGCAAGGCGGGTAAATTTCGCGCCGCAGATGGGAGACAGACCCTCCTTTGCCAGTTCCTGCAATTCTGCCGGCGCACCCTGGGCAATCAATTGGGGTATGGCGTCTTCTATAGAAGTGTTTTCTGTTTCCCACTCGTTCCGGGCTTCTCCGGCCGGCGTCTTCAAAGTGCAGACGGATTTGCCGTTTTCCAGCCGCAGTCTGAGGGTATAGTGGCGGGAAGATAATGCCCCGGAGGGAGTGTCATAATAGGTGGTCTCCATTTGGATGGTTTTGGCGTCCCGACAAAATGCTGCAGCCAGGGCAAAAAAGGTGGGGTCGTTTAATTTAAATTTCCGTTCATACTCAATTCCCACAAGAATCACCTCCGGTTTTTCTATTATTATACATCCTTTGGGAGAAGGACGCAAGAATCTTTCTTTGCTTATTGATTCCGACAGAAAAATTACCTGTACCCGTGATAAGATGCTCCTATACAAAAGCAAGGAGCGTGTGGCTATGATAACGATTCAATCCTATGTGCGGCAGAGTCGCCATACCCTGCGGCGCTGGGCGCTGGACCCCCGGATTCATACGGTGGCCCGGGGCGGGGCGTACTTATTGGCGGGATTTATGTTGAGCGCCGCCAGTTTGGGACAGAGTCTTCTGCCTTTGGCCTTGGCGTTGGTATGCGCCTGCAGTAGTTGGCCGGCGGTGTTGGCGGCCTTGGGCAGTGCCTTGGGGTATCGGATTTTTTGGAATATGGGGCAGCAGCAACTGGTATGGCTGGCAGCAGGTCTGTGCGCGGCATTGCTGCTGGGGGACAAGCGAATCAGTCGGGATACCCCCTTGCTGCTGCCGGCCATCGCAGGCCTGATCGTGGCTTCCTCGGGGGTACTGTTTCAAACCTTGAATATGGAGGATACGCCCATTGCCCTGTATTTGATTCGTGTGGGATTGGCAGCGGCCGTGACCTGGCTGTTTTCCCAATTACGGAAGGGTCGCAATCCGATTCTGGAATGGCTTGGCTGGGGCGTTGCGGTATTGGCGCTGGTGCAGATTGCTCCGGTGCGGTGGTTCAGTCTTGGCTTTTTTGCCGCCGGGGCGCTGACGGTGGTTGGGGCGTTCCCCGCAGCGGCTATGGCGGGACTTGCTTTGGATTTGGCCCAGGTGACGCCTGTGCCGATGACGGCGGTGCTGGTGCTGGCATACTTCATTCGCTTGCTGCCCAAACCCCTCTCCTGGGCGGGGAGATTGGCGCCGGGGGTTGTGTACTTATTGGTGATGTGGTTGTGGAAAACCTGGGATGTTTTGCCGTTGCCGGCGCTGATAGCGGGAGCAATGGCAGGCGGCTTGCTGCCTGTGCCGGGGAAGGTGGCCCACCGCCGGGGAGAGACGGGGGTAGCGCAAGTGCGGCTGGAACTGGCTGCAGGCGTTCTGTCCCAGACCCAGGAATTGCTGCTGGAGATTCCGGAAATACCGGTGGATGAAGATGCGTTGGTGACCCGGGCAGCAGAACGGGCCTGCCATACCTGTCCTAACCGAAAGGGGTGCAAGGACACCCAACGGATTGGAATGCTACCGGGTCTGCTGCTCCACAAACCCCTGTTGCAAACCGAGGAATTGCCTATCGTGTGCCGGAAAAGCGGTCGGTTTCTGGCAGAACTCCACCGCTCGCAGGAGCAACTGCGCTCCATCCGGGCAGATCGGGAACGGCAGAAGGAATATCGGGCTGCGGTGGTGCAGCAGTACCAGTTTTTGTCGGAATTTCTGCAGGAACTGTCTGACCGGCTCTCCCGGCGGACAGAGCCAACGGCAGTCTATTCCCCCCAGGTAGCGGTGTTTGGCAACCGGCCGGAGGAGGACAACGGTGACCGGTGTCTCCGCTTTATGGGTACGGAAGGGCGTTACTATGTGCTTCTGTGCGACGGAATGGGCACAGGTCTCGGGGCGGTCCAGGAGGGGCGTACCGCCGGGACAATGCTGAAACGAATGTTATCTGCCGGATATCCAGCAGAGCATGCCCTCCGGAGCATCAACAGTCTGTGCGCCCTGCGGGACAGAGCCGGCGCGGTGACCATGGATTTGGCGGAAATTCGTCTGGATACCGGCCGGGTGGCCTTGTATAAATGGGGAGCAGTGCCGTCCTACCTGATCACTGCATTGGGGGCAGAGAAGATCGGCACCGCCGGGCCGCCTCCGGGACTGTCCGTCACGGATTATCGGGAACGGACAGAGTATCTGACCTTGCGACGGGGACAGATGTTGGTCATGGTCAGTGACGGCGTAGGAGAGGATCTGGCCTTGGGTTGCTGCGTGGCGGGGGTGGGAAACACGCCCGGGGAATTGGCCACCGCTTTACTGACCGGTGCAGAGACGGAGGGCCAGGACGATGCCACCGTGGTGATCATCTCCTTAGAACCGGCAGAAGGATAAAGAAAAGGTAGACACATTTCTTGTGTCTACCTTTTTATATTTCAGAAGATTTTCTTTTTTCGCAGAAGATACCATGCTGCGGCAGCAGTGCCTGCACCGCCACCGCCTACAGCGACCACGGGAATCCAGGCCTTGGAAGATTCTTTGGATTCCTTCTCGTCTTCTTCAGGAGAGGAGTCAGTGTCGCTCTGGGGAGGGGTAACCGGCGTCGTGCCTGTCTGATCGGAATCGGAGCCGCCCTGAGGAATCTGGGATTCTGCAGGAGCAGAGGGCTCGGTGGTATCAGGTTGGGTGGGAGTGGTGACTGGTTCAGTAGGCTGGGTGGCCACCGGTTGGGTGGGTTTCACAACAGGTTCTGTGGGTTTGACCACCGGCTGGGTGGGCTTGGGGGAGGAAGTGTTGTTCAGGATCACCTGGCTGCCGCTTTGTCCGCAGTATTTGCACACGCCGTTTACATACTCGTGGAGATACACAGGCGCCTGATTCAGGGACACATTGTATTCTCCGGCGGACAGAATCTTCCAACGGACCTCTGTTCCGCAGTAGACTACTTTTTCCAGAGACAGGCAGCGCCAAAATGCGCCGTCGCTGATGCTGGTCACGCTGTAGGGGATTACCACCTTTTTCAGGCTCAGGCAGTTGTCAAAGGCCCGGTCGCCCAATTTGGTAACACCTTGAGGAATGACTACCTCGGTGAGTTTAACTTCCCGGAAGGTATCATTACCGATCTCGGTTAAGCCTTCCGGCAAAACAATGCTGGATAGTGCGGCGCACTGAAGGAATGTGCCTTTCAGAGCCGTCACACCCTTGGGGACAGTGACGTTGGTCAGGCTGCTGCAGCCGCCGAATGTACCGTTCAGCAACGGGGTATTTTTGGAAAGTTTAACGGATTTTAAATTTGTGCAGTTAATGAAGGCTATCATGTGCATATCCGTTACGGAATCAGGAATGACAACCTCAGTCAGGCTGGCGCAGCCGGCAAAGGACAGAGAGCCGATATCGGTCACCGTGTCGTGGATCTGAATGCTCTTCAGTTTGGCACATTCGTTGAACATGGATTCGGGGATTTTTGTCAGAGAGCGGGGCAGTTGGGCGCTGGTCAGTTCTTTGCAATAAGCAAAGGCGTTGAAGCCCACAGTGGTCAACCCTTCCGGCAGTACCACAGAGGTCAGACCGGTGGAGGAAAAGGCCCGATAGCCGATCTCCGTAACCCCGGCAGGGATCTGAATGTTTTTCAGTTTTCCGCAATTGTTGAAAAGCGCGGGAGAAATGACGGTCAGGCCGGCAGGCAGGTTGATGCTCTCTAACTTCGCACAATAACTGAATGCGCCGTTGCCGATGGCAGTGATGCTCTCCGGCAGGGTAATGCCGGTTAAATTCTCGCAAGCGCGAAATGCTTCCTCGCCGATGGCAGTTACAGGATATCCCTGGATCGTGCCGGGAACGGTCAGTTGGCCACTGGCCTGCGGTTTGCACCGGGTAATGGTAACCTGACCGCCGGATACAGTGTAGGTCAGATCTTCCACCCCTGCTGCTTGCGCCTGATCAAACAGGCATACGCAGCAAAGCACTGCCAGGGTCAACATCAAAAAGGGCAGCAGCCCTTTGAGAGATCTCTTCATATAACACGCCGTCCTTTCTGTTTCGAAAACAATGGATAGGTATAGTTTATCACCGGGCAGAATGCCTGTCAATCACACTTTCCAAAACAAAAAAACGGTGTACCAGGCGGTACACCGTTTTTGTTTTATGCAATTAGGCCTTGCCGGCGCAGCCCAGAACGTTGACCAGTTTGTGGCGAACGATTTCCTTGATGTTGGCGCGGGCGGGCTTCAGGTACTGACGGGGGTCAAAGTGATCGGGATGATCGTTGAAATACTTACGAACAGTACCGGTCAGAGCCAGACGCAGGTCGGAGTCGATGTTGATCTTACATACGCTCAGGGCAGCAGCCTTCCGCAGTTGCTCTTCGGGAACACCGATGGCGTTGGGCATCTTGCCGCCGTTGGCGTTAACCATAGCAACATACT
>JAFXBH010000221.1 GCA_017521875.1 Oscillospiraceae bacterium | reverse complement strand
TAGTCGAATGTACCGCTATAAACAGAAAAATACCGAGAAAAACCTTTTACAGTTCTTCTCGGTATTCATCTTTTGGACTTGTCTTTGCTAATACCGGATAATTCAATGCATTAGATGTAGTTTCTAAATTACTTCCTTATCAGGTGTCAGCATTTACTGACTCCATTTTTTATTTAAATTTTTTTCAGAGATGCTTCGCTTTCCTTCAGTTGCGCAATCAGTTCTTTCGCCTTTTCAGCCTTGGTGCGAATATCAGCAACAACTGCCTCAGGTGCTCTGGAAGTAAAGTTTTCATTTTTAAGTTTGCCTTCCAGGCTTTCAAGGTTCTTCTCGGCTTTTTCCAGTTCCTTGGAAATACGTTCCAATTCTTTGGAGACATCCACCAATTGACCCATTGGAATATACAATTTTGCAATATTCGTAGTGCAGCAAACCATACCGTCAAGATTTTCAGGCTCTTTATCTAAGATTGCAATCTCATCTGCATAAGCCAGCCGCTGCATATAGCCCTCGCCGCCTTCGAAAATCTCCGGCTTGGAGGTCAGAATATACAATGCAGCCTTCTTAGAGGGCGGAACATTCATTTCAGCGCGACGGTTACGGATTGAACGAATGGCCTCCATTACTGACTCCATCTGATCTTCTTCCGTATGGAACTGCAACGCATCACTGTATTCAGGCCACTGAGCAACGATCAGTGCATCACCCTCGTGGGGAATGCTCTGCCAAATCTCCTCAGTGATGAACGGCATAAAGGGATGGAGCAGCCGCAGAGTTTGGTCCAGCACATACACCAACACCGCGATAGCAGTATCCTTCTGTTCGGCATCCTCGCTATACAGTCTTGCCTTGGTAAGTTCAATATACCAGTCACAGTAGGTATCCCACAGGAAGTCATATACCTTCTGCACAGCAACACCCAATTCATACTTTTCAAGGTTGTCGGTAACCTCAGCAATTAAGGTGTTCAGTTTGGAAAGTACCCACTTGTCTGCGATGGTCAGTTTACTGCTATCGGGCAACTGATTCTTTGCATTATCCCCCAGGTTCATCAGTACATAACGGCTGGCGTTCCAAAGTTTATTGGCAAAGTTCCGCATAGCCTCACAACGCTCAACATAGAAACGCATATCGTTGCCGGGCGCATTGCCGGTAACCATGTTCATACGCAGTGCGTCGCAACCATATTTCTCAATCATTTCTAGCGGATCAATGCCATTGCCAAGGGACTTGGACATCTTTCTTCCCTTGTCATCACGAACTAAGCCATGAATCAGAACTGTGTGGAAAGGTGTCTTACCGGTGTGCTCACAGCCTGAGAAGATCATTCTGGCAACCCAGAAGAAAATAATATCATAACCGGTAACCAGCACATCCGTGGGATAGAAGTAATCCAGGTCCTCGGTCTTTTCCGGCCAGCCAAGGGTCTCAAAGGGCCATAGAGCGGAACTGAACCAAGTATCAAGCACGTCAGGATCCCGTTCAATATTGGTACTACCACACTTTTCACACTTGCAAGCATCTTCACGGGATACTGTGATATGACCACATTCTGCGCAGGTCCAGGCAGGAATTTGATGGCCCCACCACAGTTGTCTGGAAATGCACCAGTCACGAACGTTTTCCATCCAGTTCAGATAGGTTTTACTGAAACGTTCGGGAACAAACTTGGTCTCATTTTCTTTAACAACACGAATTGCCTCATCAGCCAGGGGCTGCATCTTAACAAACCATTGAGCAGAAATGATAGGCTCAACATCAT
>JAFXBH010000019.1 GCA_017521875.1 Oscillospiraceae bacterium | reverse complement strand
GTAACTGATGCTGCCAAGGGCTTCCCCGGCAGCAATAGCGGCGGCAATGTCGGTAGTATTGCCGGGCAAAACATATACGCTGCCCTTGCCTGCGCCATAGCGATGGGTCTGGTAGTCAAAGGTCAGATAATATTTGCCTGTACCGGGGCTGCGAATCGTAAATGCGGCGTAAAACGGATCTTTCATTTCCGTATTGGCAACATCTTTTGCGTAAAGGCGCAAACCTTTCCACTTATAGTTTCTGTCAGCAAATTGACCGCCAAAGTTGGCGGCTACTTTTAAATCCGGGGAAATTCCGCTATATTTCCAGTCCAAATAGTAATTGTCGTAATAATCGTCGATGGCGCCGATGGAAGCAGTGCCCAAAGCCTTGGTGGCAAAAGTCTCGCCGCTGAGTTTCAGGTCTGTTTCTCCCAAATCAAAATTATAGACCACTTCATTGCGCTGACCGGGTTTTTGCGGTAAGACCGGCGTAGTGGTCTCCTCCGGCGCAGTTGTTGCTACCGGTGCGGTGGTCTCCTGTGGTGCGGTGGTATTTTCCTGATCTCCTTCGTAGGGGATCAAATTTAAATTGGTAACGGTTGTATAGAGATTCGCGTTTCCACCGTTGGGATAATGGAAAACCAAAAGGTACTCCCCTCCGGCAGTAAAATCATAGGTATTTTCAAAAGTCACAGACGCATCCTGATATGCGCTGGTATTGGAATTGGCGTTAATTGCGCCAAGTTTTTGGGCGTTGGTCAGCGCTGCGGCAACATCTGTGGTAGTGCCGGCAAGGATATACACATCTGTTTCCGAATGCCCTTTGTAGGTCTGGTAGCCAAACTGAAGTTGATATTTGCCAGTGGCGGCAGACTTGATCTTCAATGCGATCCAGCCGTTCGTCTTCTTGCTGTTCAGGCGCAAACCCCGCCAAGCGCGGACAGTCTGACCGTTGGCGCTGGTACCGCCTACCATTACATTGGATTGGGTGCTGTCTCTTTTGACATAAGTCCAGTTCAAACTGCCGGCATTATACTGGCTTTCGGTAGCAGCGCAGCCTGAAAGTGGCAAAGAAGTGCCATTGATCTCGTCAACGCCGGTAAAATCATAGACCATCGGCTGGCTGCTGTTTGGCGTCAAAGATCCACTGCCTACCGCAAACACAAAAGACGGTACCATCGGCAGCATCATACTCAGCATCAGCACAAAGGCTATATACCGCGCCCAAATTCTTTTCATTTTCTTAACCTCCCAAATTCCAGAGACTTTCAAAACATTTTCCATCCATATCTTCTGTTTTTTCAATAATATTTTACCATTACCAACAATAGCGGTCACTCTCAAAAGCAAAGGTTTTATATAAGAAAACAAAGATATTCTAAAAAGAACAAAGATTTATTTCTGAACAAATAAGATCCCCGGCAGAACCGAAGTTCTGTCGGGGATCTTTATAAGGGGATTTGTAAGAAGCGATTTAACGAGAGGTTACTCCTCTACCGGTGCAGATTCCTCTGATTCAGAGTTTGTCTCTGTTTTCGCCTGTTGTTTCTTGCGCTTGACCAAGATAAAGGCTGTAACGCCGCCTGCTACCACAACTACCGCAATAACGATAATGGTGATCAGCCGGGTCTGCGCCTCTACTGCCAGCAGGTAGTCATAGTACTTGACATACTGCTTAGAGCCTTCTGTAAGGGCGTTATATGCCTTCCGGGCGGCTCTGTATTCACCGTTTTCGATGAATGTATCCACTTCTGCCGCCGCGGCTTTTTGGAGTTTTGTCAGGGCGGTGTTGGCTGCCAGCAAGGTTTCATAATCGATTTGCTGACGCTCATCCATATACATCCACTCGTAAATCTCCATTGCCTCGGTAATAACAGGTTCGTCTGCCAAAGTTACCGGGCTGCTGATCTGGGTGATCAATTCTTTCAGATGATCGATGCGAACCTGACGCAGTGCCTTGATCTTTGCCTCTGCATCCAACAACGCTGTTGC
>JAFXBH010000220.1 GCA_017521875.1 Oscillospiraceae bacterium | reverse complement strand
TGAAATCTTTGTATCTAGGTGAGAAGTGGCAAAAAAGAAAAGCAGGTTTGAAAAATCAAACCTGCTTTGGGCGTTAGTTTTCTTCTATATGTTCTACCAAATCCCCAACATCACAACTTAAGAGAATACATAATTTTTCAATGTTTGTCCAACTTACCGGTTCACCGACACGAAGTTGTTGAATAACACTTTCTCCTAAGATTTTTTCTTTTCGCAATTTGTAACTGGTATAGCCCTTGTCTTTCAAAGCGGCTAAAACATCAAGCTTATATACAATGGGCATATCTTTCACCTCCTTAGCTGTTATTATATTGATATATACACTAAAAGTCAATGTACAATATGCACAGGAAAATAATGTATATTTTGTGCAAGGTGTCAATAGACATACATTAAAAATTAGTGTATAATCAGTAGCGTAAGGCAGAGGTCAAGACCTCTTACGAAAGGAAGTGAGGATGTGAGCGAAATGACCACGGCTGAACTCAATCAGTTCTTAGAGAATATCGCAAAACTGATTGAAGCCAACGCCCAAAACGCTGAAGCGGCGGCACAAATCGTCCGCGACAGCAAAGTAAAGGCGTAAAAAAGAAGAGAGGCCGACATAGCAAGCTCGCCTCTCTTCCGCACCCAAAGGTGAGCCGGGAGCCTTACCCCGGCCACCTTGATTGTAACGCAGTAAGGCGAAAAAATCAAGGAGGAAATTATTTATGGACACTTTAATCGATGTAGCAGAAAATGCAACTGTAGACCTGAGCATTGCCAGAACCGTTTTAGGTGAGGCAATGGACTATTTGGATGGAACGGATGCACTGTCCCGGGCGATGCTTCCAAACTATGCTGAGCAAATCTATCATTTGCTGATTGTGGTAGAGCACTATATAAGCACCGATATGAACGACCTGCAAAAAGCAGTGGAGAAGTATTATCACAAGGGGAGTGCTGACGATGAGCAGGGGGCTTAATCTTACAGGTCAGCGGTTCGGCAGGCTCGTTGCTATAGGGCCGTGCGGTAGAAGCAAAGATCGTCATATTATGTGGCTCTGTCGATGTGATTGTGGAAATGAAATTGTTGTTACGTCAAAAAACCTGAAACAATGCACGACAAAAAGTTGTGGCTGTTTCAACATAGAAAGAGTAAGGGAGAGCCGTCAAACACACGGAAAATCACATATTAGGCTTTACAGGATTTGGAGTGCAATAAAACAACGTTGTCTAAACCCTAACCGCGAAGCGTACCCAAATTATGCTGCCCGCGGCATAACCGTTTGCAACGAATGGCTGCATTTTGAGCCGTTTTATGAGTGGTCGACGGCTAACGGCTACCGAGACGATTTAACCATAGATAGAATCAATAATGACAAAGGGTACTGCCCTGAGAACTGCCGATGGGTGAGTATGAAGGCACAAGCAAATAACAGACGGTCGAATCGTAGAATTACTTACAACAGTGAAACACATACCCTCGCAGAATGGAGTGAGATAACCGGAATTAGTAAGACAACAATACGCGATCGACTGAAAAGCGGCTGGACTGTAGAGCGAGCATTGACAACGGCAAATAAACAGCAAATGGAAAGAAAATGAAAGTTCAAACTGTGGCGGGCGGCTGATAGCCGCCCCTACAGGGCAAGGCATAGCCTGTGGAGAAGTTCCGAGCGTCGTATGGTGCGTGGAAGAATCACATATCCCATGGCAACTGCTATAAGTTGGGAAAACATATGGACGAAAGGATAAACGCAATATTACAGGAGGGAAAAACCATATGAAGTGTTGTTTTGGTTGTGTTCCACCAAAGCGGCATACTGCCTGTTGGGATCACTGTCCGGAGTACATAGAGGAAAAGAAAAAGCATGATATGCGGAAGGAAGCAGATTACAAGAAAAATTTAATTGGTATAGGCATCTATCAGCAAAAAATGAACGGTGTCATTCGTGCGATAAAAAGACACGGCGGTAAAAGAAGGAGATATTAAGGGATTTTATGAAAACAGTAATAATATGTATTTATGCCATGATAATTGTTGCGGCGCTTGCCGTTTGGTCCTGCTGCAAGATGTCTGGAGATTGCGATAGGAAAGAAGAAAAATGAATCACGATGCGACGCATTGCGCTGATTATAAGAAAAACAAATGCCCCAAAGGCTGTTACAGAGCACAATTAACAGAGGAATTACGGAATATAGTATATATCCTGCCTACAAGTTGGGCGCATTTTGAACAGACAAAGGAGTGCCCAAAATACAAGAAACTAAAGAAACAAAAAGATTAGGGTGAGCAAAAATGGATCAACTATCAATGGATGCAATGGAAGCCAGGCGGCTGGGGCTGTCTTATGGTAAGTACATAGCGCTTTATCGACCGGAGAAGCCGCGGGCAGAGCGGTATCCTAAACGGAATTACAGAGAGCAGGAAAAGCGGCCGTTCTGTGTGATCTGCGGCGCACCGATTCCTGCTGGGTCCCACAGAAGAAAATACTGCAGCCCGGCATGTGCGGATCAGGCTGCGCAGGAATGGCAGCACAATGCCCGTAAGCGTCAAAGGAAAGGAAACAATCTGAAAGAGGAAAGTCGGAAATAGAAGCGCAGTTTGCATCGTGGCACCGGATCGCCGGTGCCATGCTGGAGCCTGTGCCCAATTCAAAACGGAGGATCTTCCTATGAGACAAATGAAACGCCGCATATTCATGGGCGCGATGTGTGAACAGATCGCTTATAGCGTGCCTGACGGCGTGCGCAATATAGAGAAATACGATCCAGAGAAGATCCGGAAGGACCGCTTTGAGGATGAAAGTATCTACAGTAAATTCAAAGAGAATATCTCCAGACGGAATCACCTGCGAATGTTCCACGCGAACTTCTCTCCTACATCCATATATGGAACACTAACCTTTGATGATGATTATGAGGTACATACATTCTGTGAAGCCAAGCAAGTGGCGCGGAACTTCTTGCGGGTACTGAAATATGGTTTCCCGGAAGCCGTTATCTTTTTGTATATGGGGCGCGGTAAGAGTACACAGCGCATTCATTTTCACATGGTATCGGAGGGTATCCCGGCAGAGTTTATATCGAAAAAGTGGAAGTATGGCAGTGTCAAGCGGTTTGATAACCTACGGGAGCACTGCTGGTATCAGGGAGTAGACCACGGTCAGGATTATACAGGTCTTGCCAATTATCTGTTTGATCACTGGACCGAAGAGGTAGGTGGCCACAGATGGATTATGACCAAAAACGCTAAAAAGCCGGAGCGGGAAGAACCTACAGAAGTCCAGATCCGTGGCGGGTATTCTGAGAAGCGTCCGCCGGTTGCTCCAAGAGGGTACATGCTGGTGGATATCAAAGCCACCAAATACGGCTGTTACCATTTTATATATGTAGTAATCCCGCCAAAACAATCCCGCGAGAAGAAAAGTGAGCAACACCGGCACTCGGGCCGGTTAGATTAAGCCTTGTAAATGTGTAAAGTTTTGAAACGAAAAGGAGGTTAGGAAGGGTGAGCAGTCCAAGATACGGATGGTGGTCCTATGCAAAGGCAATGATCAGGGCATATCCTCAGCTTCATAAAGAGTATGAGGCGTTACATAGTCAGAAGATAACGGCCAGTATTTCCGGTGTACCCGGTGGCGGGGGTGCAGCACGGACAACAGAGGATATTGCTCTGCGAAGGTTACCCGGGACTCAGCAGGCAGAACATGATGCCGTAGCCAAGGCAATCGAGTTGACAAAAGGGAAGGCATATGGAAAAGATGCACTGAAACTCGTTGACTTGGTGTTTTGGAAGCAGAGGTGCACTGTAACAGGAGCGGCAATACGGCTCTGTTGCTCAAAGACAACCGCTTTTCGGTATCATCGGGAGTTTATTCAGTTGGTGGGAAAGTGTTTTTTTGAAAAGATGGAAAACTAGAGCCATTTTTATGTGCTATGCTTATATCGTGAAAAAAAGACCTGAAGCGGAAAAAGATATCTGCTTCGGGTATTTGTGCATTCCTAAGCGCCTGCGGTTTTCGCTTTTTGCATTATTGGGCGGTAAGCCGTGAAATAGTCAACTCCTGACGGCGGGGCGGTCGGTCTCGCCTAAGGTGCAATTCTTCGGCGAATGCGGACGCAGGGGGGCGTGCACGCGCGGGTACAATTAACGGGGAGCGAAGGGAGCGCCGCCAGTGGCGGGAGGAGCGAACTGAGCGAGCGGCGCGGTAGGCGAGGGACGAAGGCGCACCGACGCCGAGGACATTCGCCTGGTACCGCAACAGGAGGGCAAAGGGAAACACAAAAAGGAGGTGCGCTGCTTGGGCAAGAAACGGGGACAGCCAAAATCCTACACCCCAAAAACTCTGAAGAAAGCAGTGGATAAGTACTTTGCCAGTATCAGCCGGGTTGTGCCGGTGACAGAGCCGATACCCACGGGGCAGTTGGACAAGTACGGCCATCCCGTCTTTGAGTATGTGCAGGTGGAAAACAGCCTGGGCGAAAAGGTGTTTACTACAGAGTATCTGATCAAGCCAAGCCGTGCCGGTTTAGCCCGTTTTCTTAACATCCATCGAAGTACTTGGGAGAATTATCGTGATGCGGAAGTTTATCCCGAGTTTCAGGAGATCGTGGAGGAAGCAGAGGACAGGATTTTTGCTTGGACACACGAGCAACTACTCACTCGCAGCGGCAGGGATGTGAAGGGTATTGTGGTAGAACTGGAGCACAGTTGGGGATACAAGCAGGATCGGCGGGAGGATGTGGCTTCCGGCCCGAGATTGGAGGACTTGCTGTGAGTTATACGGCAGATGAACTCATTGCTGCGCGAAGAGTCAAATGGGAAAAAACCTCCAGCATCGATGCGGACAAGCGGTTTCGGGATGCGGTTGCCAAGGAGATCGTTTCCGATGGAACATTACTGGCTGAAATCAAGCGAAACCCGGAAAAATTGGTGGAACTTGTGTTCGTGGTTGTAGACAAAAACCAAAAAACAATGCCTTTTTTCTTCAATGAAGTGCAAAAGGATTTCTTAAAAAGGCTTAACAAGGCGATTGACGACTTTGAAAGGGAGATTATACCGGAAATCTCTCTGCTGGTGCTGAAAGGGCGTCAGCAGGGTTTTACTACTCTGGTAACTGCCTATCAACTGGCCTGCAGCATTCTCAACCGAAACTTTCAAGGCTACACCCTGGCAGACAAGAGCGACAATGCAGAGGCAATCTTCCAAAATAAAGCAAAGTTTCCGTACTCCCAGTTGCCAGATGTGCTGAAGCCAACGGAAAAGTTCAATAATCGCAAGCAGTTGTTATTTTCTAAAATCAACAGCAGTTGGGCGGTAGACACAGCATCCAAGGATGTGGGTCGTTCCCGGACGGTAAACTTCTTCCATGGCTCAGAATGCGCCTTTTGGAAAGATGGAATTGCCAATGTTCAGGCGGCCATCGGTGAAGCAATGACCCGCAACTGCATTAAGATCTACGAAAGCACCGCAGATGGCTTCAACGATTTTGAAACACTGTGGTCCAGCGGTGCCCACATCAACTGCTTTTACGAGTGGTGGAAATCGCCGGAATATCGCATACCGA
Source organism: Oscillospiraceae bacterium (assembly GCA_017521875.1). Lineage (GTDB taxonomy): Bacteria > Bacillota > Clostridia > Oscillospirales > Oscillospiraceae > Faecousia. The sequence goes on along the minus strand of JAFXBH010000220.1, from coordinate 2,924 downwards.
TCATCAGCAAGAAAGATAGGGAAACTTTTTTACAGAGAATTGAAACCCGCAAGGAATGGATATGGGAACGGCTGCGCTGGCTGAAGGACTACATAGGTCTTTCGACAGAGCAGCTGTTTTGGTATTTCAACAAATACGAAAAGTACATTGACAAAGATCTGATCCGGCAGGAATATCCCTGCTCGGCAAGGGAGGCGTTCCTGCTGTCGGGCAAGAATGTATTTGACCCGGAGATCCTGATGCAGCGACTTGCGCAAGCGCCTAAGCCGATCAAGACGGGGTATTTCACCTACGACTATGACGGGCTGGCAATCCGGAACATTCAATGGGTGAACGATCGGAACGGGTATATTCAGATTTACGCTGTTCCCAATCAGCCCAAAATCACCAAGTACTGCATCGGCGGCGATACGGCCGGAGATGGCAGCGACAACTACACCGGCCACGTGCTAGATGCGGCGACAGGAATACAGGTAGCCCATTTGAAACACCAGTTTGATGCAGACCAATACGCCAAGCAGATGTATTGCCTGGGTATGTACTACAAGCAGGCACTGATTGGCATTGAGGCGAATTTTGACAGCTATCCCATTATGGAACTGCAGCGGCTGGGATACCCCAATCAGTATGTGCGGACGGTGCAGGACACATACACGGGCAAGACCGAAAAGCGCTTTGGCTTTAAGACCACATCACTGACAAGACCTACGATCATATCCCGGCTGGTTACGGTGGTGCGGGAGCATCCGGAAAGCATTAACGACCAGGGAACAATCGAGGAACTGCTGACCATCACCCGCAACGAAAAAGGACGAATTGAAGCCCCTGCCGGTGGCCATGACGATGAGATGATGGGTCTTGCCATCGCTCACGAGGTACGGGAGCAGGTAGTATTTGACAATGCACCGATTTATGTGAGTCAGCAGTACCAGTTCTCCGCGGAGAAAAAACAGGAGACAAAACAGGACTACGGCGAGCAAATCACAGTGATTTAGGAGGAGTAAATGGAAAGTTTGGCAATTATTCTGGCCGTTGGGGCAATGAATATACTTTGCTTTTTGGTAGGCGTCAATGTTCGGCAAAAGGTGGACAAAGGAGAACCGGTAAAGGTAACACCGCCCAATGTTGTGGCGGCAGTCAGGGAGCATAAACAACAGGTGGCGGCCGATACCCAAAGGGAGTATTACGACACGATTTTGAGGAATGTGGACAGTTACGACCCTTACGGTGGCGGTCAGGAAGAAGTACCGGGGTGATGAGAAATGGATTTAAGAGAAATTAAGGAAACGACCATTTGGGGACTTTTTGAAAAAGGCAGAAGTTATCACCACAGGATGAACATTTACACCGACACGGACATTAACCATCGGATGTATAACGGAAATCAGTGGGAGGGCGCAAAACTGGGCGAGGTTGAGCCGGTGCAAAAGAACTTCATAAAGCCTATCGTGAAATATAAATGCGCGGTGATACACGCCAATTTATACGCCATCAACTATTCCTCTCAAAATCACGAAAGCGAGGCGTTTCAGCAGGAGGCAAAGAAGATTTGCGATATGCTGAATCGGTATGCTTCCCGGGTATGGGACACCCAAAAGATGGACAAGAAACTCCGCATGATCACCAAAGATGCAGCAATCAATGATGAAGGCGTTCTGTATGTTGATTTTGACCGAGATACCATGATGCCGGTCTGTGAGATCATAGACAAAAACGATATCTACTACGGCAACGAAAACGATATGGACATTCAGCGGCAACCTTATATTTTGATTCGCAAGCGCATGCCTGTGATCAATGCTCAGGAATTGGCAGAGAGTTTTGGCGTAGGCAAAGATCAACTGCAGGCTATTATTGGGGACAATGACACGCTGGAGGAGGCAGGCGAAGCAGCAAAGCAGGAAGTGGACGATATGGTAACGATTGTCTACAAAATGTACAAGATGAAAGGCTCTGTACATTTCTCCGTTGCTTCCAGATTTGTGGAGATCGCAAATGACAAGAACTTGGGTATTTCCCGATATCCCGTTGCCCACTTTGTATGGGAAGAGAAGAAAGGCTCTGCCCGGGGTGAGGGAGAAGTACGCCAGTTGATTCCCAATCAGGTTGAAGTGAATAAAACGGAGATGCGCCGGATTCTGACAGCGAAGCAACAGGCGTACCCCAAGACTGTGGCGGATAAGAATAAAATTGCCAACCCCGATCAATTAGGCCGGGTTGGTGGTGTGATTTTCACCAATGGACAGCCGGTGGATGACGTGCGCAAGGTGGTGGGAACACTGCCCCCGGCGCAGATGTCTCCGGATGTAAAGCAAATACAGGACGATTTGATACAGATGACACGAGACCTTGCCGGTGCCGGCGATTCTGCAACCGGTCAGATCAACCCGGAGACAGCCTCCGGCCGTGCTATTTTGGCGGTACAGCAGGCATCACAAGCCCCTATGACGGAGCAGAAGGAAACCTGCAAGGACTTCATTGAAGATTTTGCAAATATCCAACTGGAATACCTGATCGCTTATTCCGAGGGCGGTATCAATTTAGAGCAGGCTGTAACCGGTCCTGACGGGGAGGAAGTGTACCAAATCGTCAATGTGCCACAGAGCGTATTGAAGCAGTTGCAGGCGGCGGTGAAGGTTGATGTAACCCCTAAGAGCGTATATGACAAATTTGCTCAGGAGCAGACCATTGAAAATTTGCTGCTGCAAGGACTTTTCAACCCCCAGAGACTGAACGAACTGGAGGCCTATGTGGAGGCACTGGACGATGACGCCGTGGCGCCGAAACTGAAACTGAAAGGCATTATAAAACGGATTCGTCAGACGCAACAGCAGATTGCCCAGATTGAGGCACAAAGCAAAATGATGCTGCAGAGGGGCAACCAGTTCTTGAGTGGGGATATACAGAATCAGCAAGCCCAGATT